>NZ_JAWOSZ010000004.1:0-295061 GCF_033338615.1 Vibrio sp. Vb1980 | reverse complement strand
GAAAGCACCGGTCTTGAAAACCGGCATACGTTAATAGCGTATCTAGGGTTCAAATCCCTATCTCTCCGCCACTTTTAAAAAAAACCGCTGTTCTTACAGCGGTTTTTTTGTATCTGCTGTTTTTTAACCGCTGTTATCGAAACTTCTAATTGATTTTTCTCTAGCTCTTTCTCCAAGTTTTTGCGTACCTACTTTGGGTTTAGTTTACGCAGTAATACCTTCAATCGAAGACATTTCCATACGTCTCATTTGGGCTTCAAATAGAGCTTTCTTAAGTCTCAACGTGGGATGCTTAAACGCATTTTGATAGAGTTCCAGTCTAAATACTGCGGATGCACTTGGAGAAAAAATGAAGCTACTTTACTGGTTAGATGAATGGCAAGCTCTTACTCAACAAGAACAAGAGATGGCTTTACCTATCTCTGGCTACGATTTACTTGATGATGTGTTTGTGAAGTATGAACTCGTCGATCTTAACAAGCCATTGTTGTTTACATTTTCTCCTTCCGGTACTGATGTGCAGGTACAAGATTTAACTCCGGATTTTTCTCCTTGGGGCTACGAGCTCGGAATACAACAACAAGTAAACATTATTGCCTTTCAACATTTAGGACAAAGTAATTGGTTCCGTAGTCGGAATTTGATTTTCTTTCTGGAGCAGCTATCTGAGTTGCTTCATCCCTTCAAATGTCGTTTGGGTTATGGGCAAAGTCGAGGTGGCTTTGCAATTGGCGCGTTCGCTAACTTGCTGAAACTAGAACATCTTTTGTTGTTTTATCCTGTTAGCACTAAAAATAAAGCGTTAGTGCCTTGGGATGATCGGCCGAGTACTGAGCTTGCTCAGCAGTTTGCTTGGGAAAGCGGCTACCATGATCGAGATTTGGGCAATGCCAAAGGTTATATTATTTATGACCCATCCAATCGCATTGATCGTCTTCATGCTGAACGTTATCCAGAGCTTACCCATTTAAAAGTCGTCGGTATGGGACACGGCACTCAATCCACACAATTAGATAAATTAGAATTTTTTAATCTGGTGGCGCAGGAGTTTGTTCGCCATCAAACCTTAGATATTGACCAATTTAATAAGCAAATTCACGCTTTGTTTTAAAAGAGGACTGATATCAGAGTCCCCTGTAACCAGGGGGGGATGATCACACACTAAAAACTAGATTTTTAACACAATTGCTAGGCGCAATTTAGATGGAGGATTAATGAAGTTACTGTACTGGTTGGATGAATGGCTGGCTCTTTCTCGTGAAGAACAGCAAACCAGGCTACCGATGTCCGGGGAGGACTTACTTGATGATGTATTTGTTAAGTATGAGTTTGTCGACCGCAATAAACCGTTGTTGTTCACCTTTTCCCCTGCTGGTACGAATCTACAAGTACAGGACTTACACTCAGATTTTGCGCCTTGGGGTTATCGCTTAGCCCAGAAACAAAAAGTAAATATTATTTCATTTCAGCATCTTGGGAAAAGTAACTGGTTTCGCAGCCGTAATTTGATTTTCTTTCTAGAGCAGCTATCAACTTTACTTGAGCCTTTTGAATGTCGTTTAGGTTATGGGCTTAGCCGCGGTGGTTTTGCTATTGGTGCCTTTTCTAATCTATTAAAGTTGGATCAAGTATTGATGTTTCACCCGGTCAGCACAAAAAACAAAGTTTTGGTGCCATGGGATGATAGGCCAAGTACTGAACTTGCCCAACAATTTGATTGGGAAGGAAAGTATCACGACCTCGACCTTGGCGATGCAAAAGGCTATATCATTTATGATCCAACTAATGAAATCGACCGCCTTCACGCCAAACGCTACCCAGAGCTCACTCACTTAAGAGTCTTCGGGATGGGACATGGTACCCACGCGACGTATTTGAATAAATTCGGTTTTTATAAGCAAGTGGCCGTAGACTTTATACGTTATCAGAAGATAGATATAGCGCAGTTTCGTCATCAGACCAAAACGCTGCGCTTAAAAGAAGATTACTATCAGTGCCTTAACAAGGCGAATGCGAGCTCGCAGCATCGTTTAAACTTACTGAGTACCGCTCATAATGTACTAATTGAAGAAAAGAAAGAACATGTGAAGGAGCATCAAGCGCAAATCGATATTCAGCCACTTGTTGATATTGCACTTAAGCATGAGTATGACAACCCGCAAGATGCAGTACAGCTTTTGGAAGTCGCTCAGCAGCTGGTTCCGAATGATCCCGTTGTGGAGCACAAGTTGCAGCAACTGTCGTAGCGTTGAGGTGTAATGCGGACGATATTGGTCGAAATAGGTCAGTGGCTTTTGTCGCTGGCCTTTTTAATAGCTTATGGATTGATATGTCGATGAAATCTAATGAAGCAGTACAAAATAAAAAGCCCAAGCAAATGCTTGGGCTCCATAAATGTTAATGCGAGTTTTAAAACTCTTTTGGCGCAAAGCCTGTCATCACATCAAGGCGAAGTTCTTTACCAACTTTTGTTAATGGGTGAACGATTACTAAGCCGCGTACGCGTTTTTTCAGTTTGCCGATGTCCGCTTGTTCTGCTTTGGTGATTTCACGAGAGAATGGCATATCAAGTAAGCTTTTACGTTCTTTGTTCAGCTCATAGTTTTGCTTATGCTTTAACTGGTTAAGCTTTTTGGTTAGCTGTTCTACTTCATCCGTGAACTTTGTAATCATTTCGTGATCACCACGAGAACGTGCCGCATCAAGTTTACGTTGGCATGTATCTAAACGGTTGTGCAGCTTTTGAATATCAGTTTTTATGCTCATGGTAATTTGGCTCAAATTTTAAATAGTCGAGAAGTATAGCATAGCTGAGATCACACGCTCTACTATACTTCTCGATTGTCTGGCTTTAGTTAATCAGTTCATTGCCCGATACGTTACCAGAGAAAAAGGCTTCGACGTTATCAAGCGTCACAGAGGCAATATTATTAAGTGCTTCGTGAGTCAAGAATGCTTGGTGGCCAGTAAACAGCACGTTATGACAAGCCGATAAACGGCGGAAAACATCATCTACAATGACATCGTTAGATTTATCTTGGAAGAATAAGTCTTTTTCATTGTCATACACGTCTAGGCCAAGCGCACCAATCTTACCTTGTTTCAACGCTTCTATCGCCGCTAGTGAATCTAGCAACTCGCCTCGACTGGTGTTAATGATCATTACACCATCTTTCATTTGCGCGAAGGCTTTTTCGTTCAATAAGTGATAGTTTTCTTCACTCATTGGACAATGGAGAGAGATAACATCCGCATTAGCGTAGATTTCTTCAAGCGAACAGTAACGGGCTCCCATTTCTAGTGCTAATGGATTTTCGTAGGGGTCGTAGCAAAGCAGTTCCATGCCAAGCCCTTTGAAGATACGCATCGTCGCGATACCAATCTTACCCGTACCAATAACACCAACGGTTTTTCCGAAAAAGTTAAAGCCAACAAGACCTTCTAGCGAGAAGTTGGCGTCACGTGTCCGTTGGTAGGCCTTGTGAAGACGGCGGTTTAGACACATCATTAAACCAACCGTGTGCTCTGCCACTGCTTCTGGTGAGTAAGCAGGAACTCGAACCACTTGTAAGCCTAGTTCTTTGGCTGCTTGTTGATCAACTTTATCAAATCCCGCGCAGCGCATAGCAATAAGCTTGGTCCCGCCTAGAGAAAGCTGTTTAAGAACGGGAGCTGAAAGATCATCATTAACGAACGCACATACAACATCACTGCCGTGCGCCATCTTGGCTGTTTTTTCGGTTAGTCGGAAGTCGTGATAGTGAAATTCAAAATCGCGGTTATTTTTAATTTTATTAAAAGAGGCTTCGTCGTAGGATTTTGCACTAAAAAAAGCAATGTTAATCATGGTTCCCTCTCAAAAAGTGCGGACTTTATAAATAAATATGCTTATAAAGTAATGCAACTTAGCCGCAATGAATAGAGAAATCTTCTCTTTGACTTTTGTTGTATCAAATAACAATAAGAAGTACGCCTTTCAGCGAGTGCTATCTTACGGTTCCGCATTAGATACTGTTTGCTTTACGAGCATTAACTGACTAGCATTATCGCTCTTTTCTTGTTCACTTTATTAGCTTAGGCGTTACGACAATGTCAGTAAAATGGTGCTCTATGTTCTTGTGTTGTATGTTTGCTTCTGGCACTCACGCAGCTGTTGACCTCGTTAAAGTCGACAAGTCTAAGCGTCGAATGTATTTGATGGAACAAGGAGCAGTGCTAAAAGAATACCGAATTGCTTTAGGAGCGAACCCTCAAGGACATAAACAAGAAGAGGGAGACAATCGCACGCCAGAGGGCGAATACACTTTAGATTATGTTATAGAGGACTCTGCTTTTTATCGTTCTGTGCATATCAGTTACCCTGATGCGATTGATGCGTTGGAAGCGAAGCGCCGAGGTGTCTCCCCTGGAGGGAACATCAAAATTCATGGCTTAAAAAACGGTGAGAGTCAGTTGCCGATTTACATCCAAAGTTTTGATTGGACTAATGGGTGTATTGCGATTACCAACGAGGAGATGGATGAATTTATCCAGCTTGTCGAGATGGGGACACCAATTCAGATTGAGTGGTAATAAAAGGTCCCCTTTAATGTTCTGGCTCTTATAGGCTATGGCATAAAGCGCTGTGGATGATCACTAAAAATACCGTCTAATTGAGGTAGGTATTTCAGTTTATTTGGATTGTTCACCGTATAGCACATCACTTTGTAACCGGCTTGTTGGAGTTTGTTTATCTGGCGAGTACGAACCCAGTTAATGTTTAGGTTGCAGCTATAGGCACTAACTTCTTCCAAAAGGCGTTTATCTTTTCTCGTAAAGAATTCACTTAACACACCCAATCGGTAGCCACTGCAGTATTTGTGCATCGCTCTAATGACGTCATGACTAAAGCTCGATAGGAGTACATTCTCTTGCGGCATTGGACTTTTTGCTAACGCATTGGCGAGAGTCTGCACCACTTCTTCCGCTGGATGGTTGTCTACTTTAACTTCGATATTCAAGTTAAGCTTATTCTCAGTAGCTAAAGTGAGCAGTTCATCTAGTGTCAAGATCTTCTCGCCTGAAAAGTCTGTGCTAAACCAACTACCGAAATCTAATGCTTTTAACTCTTCCAGGGTGAGCTCATCAACACGCCCTTGTCCATTGCTGCATCGATTGACGGTATGATCATGGCAAACCACTAAAACATTATCTTTGGTAGGTTGTATATCCACTTCCACCCACTTTAATCCCAGGTCAATGGCTGCTTGAATGCTTATTTTTGTATTCTCAGGGTATGAACCTGCCACGCCACGGTGACCAATTAATAACGTTTCCATTCGCTTTATCTTTTGCTTTGCGGTTGCCAGATTGTACTCGTTTTTTCTATGAAGATATATCTAGGTGCATATTGTTAGGAACCTTTAGTACAAGTGAACATTAAACTCTAATAGTACGTTGCTGCTTCTTGGACTGAGTCCTGTGGACTTAAAGCCTTAGAGTGTGTAGTTGTTTAATTGGTAAATGAGTAATAAAATGCGAACCATTTTTATTTGAATGGTGAGTGGTAATGTCACGAGTTTTGATAGTCGATGATGACGTTCCTTTGTGTGAGCTGTTAGAAGCGGTTTTGCAAGAGGAGGGCTACATCGTATCTTCTGTGCATTGCGGTGAAAGTGCGCTGCAATATATGGAAAAAACGCCTGTAGATCTTGTATTGCTTGATGTCATGTTACCAAACCTTAACGGCATGCAAGTTGCTCGTAGGATCTGTCAGCGCTTCGCGACACCTATTCTAATGCTTACCGCTCTCAACGATGAAAACTCGATGCTTGATGGTTACCAAGCGGGGGCCGATCAGTATATCGGAAAGCCTTTTAATGTCGCTGAGCTTCTAATGCGCATCAAAGCGATTCTTCGTCGTGTTGGCTTGGAACGTCAACGTCAGACGATGTGTAGTACCGTTCAAACGATCAGTGACCAGCTTAATAGCTTACCCCTCACAAGTACGGAAGCTGAACTATTGAGCTACTTGGTAAAAAACCAAGGAGTCGTGATTTCAAAAGCAGAGCTTCAAACTGAAGTGTTAAAGAAAGAGCTGAGTCCTTTTGATCGCAACCTTGATATGCACATCAGTAACATACGTCGCAAGTTAGTTGAGGCGGGGCTTTCCAAGCAACATATCAAAACCTTCCGTGGCAAAGGTTACAGTTATTTAGAGGCTGTAAACCGTTAATGAAGCTCCGGTGTCCACCTTTTATTGCAAAACGTAAAGACAGCTTAGCGTTCAAGTTATTTAGTTGCATGACCGCAATTGTCATTAGCATTTTGGTCGTGCAATCCTTAGCGGAACAAGCTCTGGTGAAAGCCATGTTGAAAGTGCCCGATAGTGTGCGAGAAGAAATGCTAGACCTTGCACATCAAGCTAACGTATTGATTGAGCACGGAGACATGGACGAACTTGCTGACTGGGCAAATGCGCAAAACTTTTATTTATTTGTGTTGAATGAACATCAGCAACCAGTTACGCACCGTCTGATGCATCCGCACTTCGAGTTCAAACTTCAATTTAAGAGAAGCATCGATGATCAACTTGAGGGGAAAGTGAATCGCCCCATCATCAATATTCCTTTAGTTCATGGCAATACTTTAGTGATTCAATTGCCACATCGACTGCACCCTGCAAATGACTTCATTCTGTATTTCTCTATTCTCAAAGTCGTGATTGCAGTGGTTATTTTGGCGCTCTTTTCGCTGCTAATGGCACGTAACTTACAGCAACCATTGGATCGATTGAGAGAAGCAAGCAAAAAGCTATCTAATGGCGATTTTAATGTTAGTGTCGTGAAAGAGCTGAAGTCGAGCACGCGTGAGTTTAACGAGTTAGCGCAAGACTTCGATCACATGACGCAACAGATTCATTCTCTCGCTGAAAAGCAGCGACTGCTTATAAGAGATGTCTCTCACGAATTGAGAACGCCGTTAGCGAGGCAGAACTTGGTTCTGCATCTTTTGCGAAAGCGTGTTGGAGAAAGTGAGCAAAGCCTAGTGACAAGGCTAGAAGATGAAGCAAAAGAGCTAAACCATTTGATCAGCGATATATTGGAGTTCAGTCGCTTGGAAAATGCGCGCTTCGACAAAGCCACGAAACGCTGTGATTTAGAAGTTTTGCTCTCCCCGCAAGTAGAACGTTGCAAAATAGATTTGAAGTCAGAACAGACGTTGTCTTTCCGCTCAGAAGCTGTATGTGCTAAAGCCATTTGTGAAGAAACGCTGGTCATTCGTTGTTTGAACAATCTTATTGGTAATGCCATTAAATATTCAGGACAAGCATCTCAGATAGAAGTTTCTCTGGAAAATTATGTCAAAGAAGGGCAGCAATTCACCACCATGTCAGTATCTGATAATGGGCCTGGTATTCCAGAGAACAAGCTGGTCGATATTTTTGATCCGTTTACACGCTTAGATGCTTCTAGAGATAAAAAGCTTGGTGGCTACGGTTTAGGTCTTGCGATTGTCAAAGAATCCATGCGTATTATGGGTGGAGCAGTCACGGCGAAAAACCGTGAGCAAGGTGGTTTGAGGGTTACTTTAGTGTTCAAACAATAAGTATGATTAAGTTGTATTTTTTGTGATTAATGTCACATTATCATGGCGCATCATCAGAGAGTACTTTACAAAAGTTTGCAAATGCAAAGAATGTAAATTTAATGCAAATGGTAATACTTATCACTTATATTCACCCGCGAAATAATTAAGAGGGAATCGCATTCAACAAGTATGTGACCCGAAAAATAATAATCGGAGTGAAAGGATATGTTTACTAAGAGCCATTTGGCGTTAGTGATCGGTGCAGTGTTAGCAACACCTGCAGTGGCGGAAGTTCAAACAGACGAACATGTAGTTGTAGAAGGTCGAGAGTTCGGCTACAAGGCAGATACAAACAGTACAGCAATGCGCATGGAAATGACGCAGCTGGAAACGCCGGGACAAGTAGCGGTTATCGATGAAACGGTAATTGATGAGCAGCGTGCAAGTACACTTGGTGAAGTGCTACGTAACGATGCAAGTGTTAGCGCGGGTGGTACAAGCCGTAACCGCGAACGTTTCTCTCTACGTGGTTTTGAACTTAGCAGTTCAGACGGTTTTCTTCGTGATGGTCGTCAACACTGGTCACACTACCGTCAGCCAATTGAGCTTTTAGAGCGTGTTGAAGTGCTTAAAGGTCCATCAGGTCTGCTATACGGTAAATCTGAGCCGGGTGGTTTGGTAAACATGGTTTCGAAAAAACCAACAACTCAAACACAAGCAAGTTTGAGTCAAGATCTAGGTTCGAATGATCACTCACGCACTGTGCTTGATGTGAGTGGCGCGCTAAATGATGCAGAGACACTGCGAGCGCGCGCAATTTTTGCCAAAGAAAGCTACGGCTCTTGGCGCAGGTACGGTGATGGCACTGAGCCTAAAACAGATCGTACGGTAGCTGGCCTAGTGGTTGAGTACGATATCACCGACAACTTTATGGTATCGGCTCATTACGATCGCACGAAAGACGACGGTAGCGTGGACTCTGGCGCATACATTGTTGATGGCAAAGCGGTTCGCGGTGATAAGTACATTTGGGATGCGCAGTGGTCTGAAATTGATAACGAAGTAGAAAACTACGGTGTCGATATTAATGCGCAAGTCACGGATAACGTGAACGTAAAAGCAGGTTACAACCGCCAAGACTTTAAGCGTTTTGATGTAGAGTCTTACCCTAAGTTTGATCAGTATGAAGAGTTAAATACGATTAAGCATCGAGGCAACGATCGCTCCGATAATTGGGTATTTGATACTGCATATATAGATGTGACGACGGACTTTACTTTGTTCGGTACGGAAAACACGTTGTTAGTGGGCGCTAACTACTTAGATTACAGTTATGATCGCTTTATGGCATTTCATAATGAGGCGAGTATTGCGCCAGGAGAAACGGTGCCTAAGCCTAGCTATAGTAGTTCGAGGAAATCACCAACAGCTGAGTACGATACTTGGGGTATCTACGCGCAAAATATGATGACGATTAATGATTACTGGCAAGTGCTTGCAGGTGTTCGTTATGACGAAAAGCGTGATGATGAACTGACCGAAAACCAAGTTTCTCCAAAGTTAGGTGTGATATTCCACCCATCGACGAATGGCTCGGTTTACGTTCAGTATTCTGAAAGCTTCATGCCTCAAGGTGAAGTCAGCAACGGTAGTCGTACCTACATCAATGAAGGTGAGAAACTCGACGCTGAGCGTGGTATCTCTTATGAAATCGGTACGAAGTGGGAACTGTTTGATCAGCGTTTATTTGTATCTGGTGCTGTGTTTGATATCACGTTAGAGAACATCTCGCTGGATGTTGAAAGCGGCAAAGACGCGGGCGGCAATCTCCTACACAAGAAAACGCAAGGTGGTGAGCAAGTTCACAAAGGCGCTGAGTTAATGGCTCAAGGTTTTGTGACCCCAGAGTTGTCGCTAACCGCTTCTGCAATGTATTTGGATGCAGAGCTTAAGAAGGCAGAAAGATATGAAGGTAACCGCCCTGTAGACGTGCCAGAGTTCTCGGCAAGTCTATGGTCTAGCTACAAGGTTCAAGACAACACTAACTTAAACCTTGGTTTGATTTATGAAGGTGATCGCTACGGTGATGCAAAGAACACCTTCAAGAAAGATGGCTACGCTCGCGTTGATATGGGCGTGTCATACAAACATAAGTACGATGAAAACTTGGATATTATTGCTCGATTCAATGTCGAGAATTTATTCGATACCGACTACTTCGCAGGTGGTGGTAGCACGAATGGCGAGCAAAAAGGTGCGAGTGGGGTTGTGGTTGGAGAAGGCCGCAACTACATGGCAACAATCCAGTTCAAGTACTGATAACAATTTGATTATTAAAGGGGAAGGGTAGTCTTCCCCTTTGGTCGTTTTTGGAACACAGAAATATAACTCGTATGAATCTAATGAAATCAAGTATCGCTCTGTTGATATCATCGGTTTTGATTCCCGCTCACGCGGCGAACTTAAACGATGCACAAGCTGTGCAGAGTAAAACAAACCAGTCGTCGGCGGTAAGCCAAAAACGTATTGATGCAAGCGCAGAAAAATCACTTACTCTAGAAGCTGAAATTGAGCAGCTGCAAGAGGAAGTCGGTAACTTGAAGATTTATCGCGATCATCTTGCAAGCCTTGTTGAAAGTCAAAATCAAGAAGTTGATAGCTTGAACGAGCAAATTGAGCAGATTGCTCAAACTCGTCAAGGTGTCGTGCCTTTGATGTATCACATGCTTGAGGGCTTAAAAGTGCTCGTCGCTAACGACAAGCCTATACGCAAAGCGCAACGTGAGGAGCGAATTGCAAAGCTGGATTCCATGATGACGCGTGCAGACGTTGCGGATGCAGAGAAGTTTCGTCGTATTTTAGAAGCGTACCAAATTGAAATGGATTACGGCACCAAGCTTGGCGTTTACCAAGGCAAGATTAACCTAGGTGACAATGAAGCTGTGGAGGCGGACATTCTCTATTTAGGGCGTTTGTCTTTGGTAGCGCGTAGCTTATCTGGTGACACATTTTGGAGCTGGTCACAGCAACAACAAGCATGGCAACAAGTGGGTTCTGAGCAAAAATCAGAGCTAGACAAAGCGTTCGCTATGGCGAATAAACAGATCGCGCCGAGCATGTTAACTCTACCAGTGTCGTTAACCGCTGCGGAGGGCAAATAAATGATGAAAAAATGGTTATCGGTTGCATTAATCTCGACAGCCGCATTAATGCCTTATACAACTTTTGCTAGTGATGCGTTGTTACAAAAGGCGCAGCAAGAAAATCGTCAACAGCAATCGCACAATGTCGCGCGTGAATCAGGTTTTAAGCAAACAGAGCAAGACCTACAGGCTATAAAGAATAAATTGGTGGCAGAGCGTGCTGCTCTTCAAGCAGAGGCGGACTCATTAAGTGTTACCTTCGGTGAAAATGAAGCAGAACTGGCACAGCTAGAAGAAAAGTTGCGTCTAGAAACCGGGAGCCTAGGTGAGTTATTTGGCGTCGTTCGCCAGAACGCAAAAGAGCTAGAGTCTGAGCTAAAAAGCTCAGTAACCGGTGTAGATGCAAACTCATATCAGAAAGATATCGATGCTATTGTTGCGGCTAAATCACTGCCAACGTTGACCCAACTTCAGGCGATGTGGCGCAGCATGGAAGAACAAATCAAAGCAAGCGGTGAAATGGCAAACGTCTCTTTCACACTGCTAAATGGCGAGGGTCGTGAACAAACGGTTAGTGGTGTTCGTCTTGGTTCTATGGCGCTGCTGGATGACACTGGCTACGTTAAGTGGAATGGTCAACGCGGAGATGCGGTAAACTATCTTCGTCAGCCTGAAAGCGGTCCAACAGCGAATACTATTTCCTCTGGTGACATTGATGCGCTTGTCATAGATCCGTCACGTGGCATTCTTCTTGAGCAGCTCGCAAACTCACCGACTTTGGCTGATCGCCTAAATGCGGGTGGCGTTGTCGGCAAAATCATCCTTGGTTTATTGGCTATCGGCCTATTGATTGCGCTCGTACGTGGTGCATCTCTGATGATTTCGCGCCAGAAAATCATGAAGCAACTGAAAACCCCAGCGCAGCCAGGAAACAACCCTTTGGGTCGCGTGCTTGCGGTATACCAGAAAGACAAGCATCGCAGCGTAGAAGCGTTAGAACTACGTCTTTTGGAAGCCGTTGTTGATGAGCAAACCCACCTAGAAAAAGGGTTGTCGATGCTTAAGCTTCTTGCTGCTCTAGCTCCTATGCTTGGCCTACTAGGCACGGTAACGGGTATGATCGAAACCTTCCAAGTCATCACTCAATTTGGTAATGGTGATCCGAAAGTAATGGCGGGTGGCATTTCGATGGCACTTGTGACTACCGTACTTGGCCTTGTTTCAGCCATGCCTTTGCTATTAGCGCACAACGTATTGAGCTCTCAAGCAGAAAATATTCGCAGTATCTTAGAAAAACAAGGCATCGGTTTAGTTGCAGAACAAGCTGAGCGTGATATGCCGAATAACAAAAGTCACTCTAACACCTTAGCGGAGAACGCAGCGTAATGGAGCAGATCCTACTCAGCACATTGGGTTTGATCAGTGAGGATTGGGCCACAACCTTGATGAGCTTTATGCAGCAAGGTGGTCAAATCCTATGGTGGCTGGCCGCCGTCGTGGCGGTGTGCTGGCTGTTGGTTATGGAGCGAGTTATTTATCTCACAACGGTTTTCCCTGGGGTAAAAAAACAGCTTTGTGAGCAGTGGCACGCAAGATCAGAGCACCACTCTTGGTACGCGCATCAAATCCGTGAAGGATGGATTGCAAAAGCGCAAATCGAACTACGCCAAAACCTATCGACTATTAAGCTACTTGTGGCGGTTTGCCCAATGCTAGGGTTGTTAGGGACGGTGACAGGCATGATTACGGTGTTTGACGTAATGGCATCGCAAGGCAGCAGCAATCCGAAATTGATGGCTTCTGGTATCTCACTTGCTACGCTGCCAACCATGGCAGGTATGGTAGCAGCGCTTGCGGGCATGTTTATTCATGCTCGCCTTAGCAAAGTGTGTGAACGAAAAGCTATCCAGTTAGAACAATCTTTAAGGAGTCAAAAGTGAGACTCGGACGCAGACCTAACCAACAAGATGAAGCTCAAGTCGATTTAACCTCGATGCTTGATATCGTCTTCATCATGTTGATCTTCTTCATTGTGACCAGTTCGTTTGTACGTGAATCCGGTGTAGAAGTGAATCGCCCCCAGGCTTCTAATGTAGTAAGTCAAAAAGACGCGGGCATTTTTATCGCAGTAACGGCAGCGAATGATGTGTACATTGACAAACGAGTGGTTGATATTGAGCGTGTTGAGGCCTCTATTGAGCACCTGTTACTTGATCAACCTGATGCCTCGTTAGTTATCCAAGCTGACGAGCATGCTTACAATGGCACTGTCGTGAAAGTGATGGACGCTGCAAAGGCGGCGGGTGTGAAGAACATTGCATTGGCGGCGGAGAAACCTTAATGGGCAGGCTGTTACTTGCACTACCAGCATCACTGTTAATTTCTGTGAGCTTGTTTAGCTTTATGGCGTGGATGGTTGATAAAGGCAACCAGCGTGCACCAGAAGCTTCAGAAGCCGTTCGTTTTGATATGGTGATGGTAGAGAATGAAGCAGACGTGCAGCGTCGTCAACGTTCAGTGCCGGAGCAACCAGAACCACCTCAAGCGCCGGAGCCAATGGATCTGTCTCAAGCTGACACTCAAATGGAACCAATGAGTCAGATGACGCCAGTCAGTGCTTTAGGTTTAAACACAGCCCTTGAAGGCATCGCGATTAGCGCTCCAAACTTGAAGGGAACAATGGGCAACCAGCAAGCACTGCCGTTGTATCGTGTTGATCCTCGTTATCCAAGTAAGGCGCTGAAACGTAGAGTGGAAGGTTATGTCATTATGCGTTTCACGATCGATGCAACTGGACGACCAAAAGATATTGAAGTGATCGAGGCTGAGCCCGAGCGCATGTTTGAAAGGGAAGCAATCCGTGCGCTTAAAAAATGGAAGTATCAGCCAAAAGTTGAGGATGGTGTGTCAATTGAGCAGTTCGGACAAACCGCTAAAGTGGAGTTCAAGTTAGCCAAATGATGAAAAAATTCTTAATCGGTACGGTATTAAGCCTGAGTGCACTCTCAACCATTGCCAGTGAGTTAAGCCAATACACCGCAGCGAGAGTTCAACGAGCACACAACTTGGCTCAAGAGGAGAAACTAAAAGAAGCGATTTCATCTCTTGAAGCTATGGAGCTTTCTCGTGGATATGACCAAGCTTATGTCGCTCGAATGTTGGGTATTTTTTACTGGCAGAACGAGCAAACTCAAGCGGCGATTAAGCAACTTGAGTTGGCAGTCAATAGTGGTTTGCTACAAGATGAGCAAGCATGGCAAACCCGAAAAATGTTGGCTGATATACTGCTGAACGAGCAACGTTTTTCTAAGGCTTTACCTCATTACTATGCCTTGAGCAAAAACATTCCTAAAGGTCAAAAAGCGCATGAACTATGGCTGCGTATTTCCCAATCTCATTATCAACTGAGTCAGTGGCAAAAAGTGCTTTCAGCAATGGCTCGTTATGAGAAGTTTGGTCAGCCAGACAAGCTTGGCGCATTGTCGATAAAGCTTTCTGCTGAGCTAGAACTGAAAAAGTGGAAGCCGGCAATCTCGACCATCAAACGCTTAATAGTGATTGAACCTGAGCGAATTGAATGGTGGCGTCAGCTTGTTGCTCTATATCTACGGGTTGATGACAACAAACGTGCCCTAGACTCTTTGGCGTTGGCAAAACTGAAAGGGTTACAACTTAGCCAAGATGACTTAAAGCTGCTGGCACAATTGTACGCGAAACGAGGTATTCCTGAGAGAGCTGCATTGGTGATGAACGAGCTAGAGGATGTAAACTCGAATAGTAAGCTAAAAGCTCAGCAAGCAACGTATTGGCAAATGGCAAAAGAGTGGGAAGAGTCTATTGATAGCTGGCGTATTGCAGCTCAGCTAGATAGGCAGTATTACTGGAACTATTCTCAACTGCTGGTGCAAGAAGGCCATTATAAAGATGCCATTGCCGCGCTCGATAATGTCAGAGGTCGTAAAGCGGATGTTGCACTTATCAAAACTCGCGCTTACTACAAACTTAAGCGGTTTGACGATGCGCTCGCTAATGCCAAAAGAGCGAATGAGATTAAGCCATCGAATCAGGCAAAAAGTTGGGTTAAGTATCTATCTCAGCTACGCAAAGTAGAATCGACGCAGAACTCATAGCGAACATTTTTATTAAATACCCGAGCTCAGTCTCGGGTATTTTTTTGTCTAAAGTCATAAAGGCTATTTACTGCATGAGTTTTTCATAAAAGGCTAACGCATCAAATGGTCGGGAGAAAAAGGGTTTTTTCTCTATATATTCTTGATGTACTTTGCTCAGTGTTTCAAACTTTTCTATAGATGTAGGTTCGATATGAAAAGTAAGGCTTTCAGTCGATTCTACAAGCTTTAATGTTGAGGTTCTTGAAGCGTTATTTTTTGCTATTAATAAGTGATATGCTAGTTCTTGTTTCTCTTTTAAGACACAAGCTTCAAAAGCTTTTTCGCTTAAAAAAGGCAGAACAGGAGTTAATGCTTCTATATGGTTCTTTGAATACTCTAGGATTTTTTTGTCAGGCGTATTCTGTTTTGCCATAGATTCACACTGCTTTATCTTAGCACCATAATTATCAATAGATTGGCTTACATTTTTAAATAAACTGTCTTCAAATTTTGCATTTGCTAAAGCGACACTTGAGAAAAATGATAAGAGTATTATTACAGCGTTCTTGTTCATATTTTACATCCATCTGAGATCGCTTTCCAAAATCTATATTGCTTGCTATCGTGTACATGATCAAGTGCTTGGAAAGTGGCGATTTTTTCGATTTCTCTCAGCTTGATCTGATCTAAGGCACTATATGATTTGAAGTAATACTCCCAATTAGCTTGTGATATACTCCAAGCAGTTTGGCTTGCATCAGAAGAAATTCCTCTTCCTAATCCAATGCTAACATTTTTAGCGGTTTCCCATCCTGGTTTGGCGGGAATAGCAGTAATTGCTTTAGATAGGCCACTACTCGCTGTCCCCTTCAGGGAGTTTCCTCCAAAAATACTCCAAAGGTTACCCTAGCTAATAAATACTTTGGCCGATCTCTCTAATTCATGTAATTCATTTATTCTATCGATAGCTTTCAAACTCTTTTCATCAAATACAATACCGATGATCGCAGGACATTTATTCATGTTTTACACCGAAAGTAATTAGGTTAAAAGAACATAGTAACCTACGTTTATATGAGATCTATGTCATTTTTGCGAACTGAGGAAGTGGTTTAACTTTTAGTTATTTTAATTGAGATGATTATTATCTAAAAGGTAGGCAATCGGTAACTCGCATTGGGCCAAATAGCTAAAACATGTGCAAGCCAAGCTGAATTGAAAAAGTAAACAATGTAAATTAAATGCCAATACGAATGATTATCACCTAAATTATGCCCCACATTTATTGGTGATGATTGTTTCTATGTTGCTTAAAAGCAAAGGTGTTCAAACTTGGGCTCGCCGCCTACATATCTATATTTCGATGGCTCTTCTCTTAGTTACGCTGTTTTTTGCAGTAACTGGTATTACCCTCAATCGCCCCGAATTGTTTGAACGCAGTGAACCTATCATTCAACAACATACTCTGACGGTTCCGCACTCAGTTCTATTCTCACATTCAGATACCTTTCAACCTAATCGTGAAGAACTGGTGGCTTTCTTGACTAAAGAAACCGAGCTTCGCGGCACTCCTTCCGCACTAGATGTGTATACCGAAGTTGAGCAAGGTGAGTTGTTACTCGGAGAGCTTTCTATGGATTTTAAAGGCCCGGGTTATAACGCTACGGTCTTTATTGATATGACTACTGGTGCGGCTGATGTTGAACACAGGAAGATTTTTCCGCCGTAATCACTTTTGTAAAGCCGCTTTGATCGCGGCTTTTGCTCCTTTCTCTCTTTCCGCGGCGCCTATACCAGATAACGCGAAGGTCGACTTCGAACTCGAACTTCCAAAGATAGATACCTCAATGTATGCACGCCCTTATGTGGCGGTTTGGGTTGAAAACGATCAGCGTAAACCGGTTAAAACCATTCAGTTATGGGTAGGGAAAGACGAATGGTTAAAAGATCTACGCAGCTGGTGGAGAAAAGCGGGTCGTTATGATCGTGAACTTGTTGATGCGGTGACTTCTGCAACACGTCCTGCTGGTCAATACCGCTTTGTCTGGGATGGAACCAATGACGCAGGGAAGCGTTTGGAACAAGGAAATTACACGTTGTACGTCGAGGTCGTTCGTGAACACGGTGGGCGAAACTACTTACGTCAAAAAATAACGCTAGCGGACAGTGACGTGCGCTATGAGCTTAAACCAACACAAGAGACGGGTGTCATCACCGTCAATTATCAAGTTAAGTGATTAAAGGACACAACAATGAAAACCAAAATGAAAACAGTGGCATTGGCGAGTGTAATGGCAATGGGATTGGCTGTAACCACCACCGCACAAGCACATCCACGTTGGGTTCTGCCCTCTCACTTTACGGTTTCTAAAGAAGGCGGTGACTGGCTGACATTTGATGTTACTGCCTCTCACGGAACGTTTGTTTTTGATAAGCCTGCGGGTAGTGACCAGGCATTTGTGGTGATGCCGGATGGCCGCTCTGAGCGTCCTAACTTTGTTGTTCGTGGCAAGCGTCGCTCTATGTTTGATTTCTTTTTTACAGAAGAAGGCACGCACAAAGTTGCGATTAATAATCAGCCGAGCTACTACACACAATACAAAGCGGGCCGTCGTGATACGGTGAAATGGGCGCGAGCAAGCAAAGCTGAGCGTGGTGATGTGCTTCCCGAGCAAGCGCGTGATGTGGTTACTCAACTAAGTTACACCCGAGCAGAAAGCTACATTACGGTTGGTATGCCAACGGACAAAGCGTTGGAGATTGAAGGCAAAATGCTGGAGATGAAACCGATCACGCATCCATCGGACATCATTGAAGGTGAGCCTGTGACTTTCCAGTTTTTCTTTAACGGAGAGCCACAAGAGGGCGTTACTGCTGAGATTACACGTGAAGGGACCATGTACCGAAACCATCAAGAACAAATCGATGTGGTGAGCGATAAAGATGGCAAAGTGATCTTCACGCCAGAAGTCGCCGGGCGCTACTTAATGAAAGCGAACTACAAAGGTGAATTGAAAGATAATCCATTGGCGGATAAAGCGAGTGCCAATGTTCACCTTACGTTTGAAACTCAACTTAACTAATCGAATTAGGCTCAGCAATTGCTGGGCCATTTTGGAATTATCATGAATAACACTTCTCTTCTAAAAGCGGTTTTGCTTTTTTCTGGATTTGCGTCCTTTCACGCTGCTGCACATTTTCCTCTGATGAGCTGTCACTTGGCGCAAGATAAAGTGATTTGTGAAGCGGGCTACTCGGATGGATCGACAGCGGTCGACTACGATGTCGAAATGTACGATTACGACGACAATCTGATCGCCAAAGAAAAAACAGATAAGCGTTCCATCGCAGAATTTACTCACCCTGAAACAGATTTCTATTTGGTATTTGATGCCGGACATGAAAGCCCGGTGGAAGTGGATATCGTTGAGCTGAAAGAGAAATGAGTGTAAAGAAAGTTCGCCCTGATGATGGTAACCGAGAAGGAAAGTGGGTCGCACTGACAATCGCAGCGATTCTCAGTTCAGCAGCCATACTTATGCCCTACCATCAGGTCGCGACTGAAAAGCCAGACATGCAGTCTCATCAAGTGTTAATCACGGATTTACATCAAAACGAGTTGGGGTTGATCGCTGAACTTAAGCTCGCTCATGAAGAGATTCGTGATTTGCAGTTAGATACCGGAACTTGGCCTGAGATATCTGATATGGAGGCTCTTTGGATTGCTCCTTTCGTGAAAGACCAAAACTGGAAGCGTAAAGGTTCTCATCAGTGGCAACGAATTGATGACGGTGTCTACATTGGCGTGAAGACCAGTGCCCAAGGCTCTGCTTCCATGCTGTTGGATAGCCGCAGTTCTCTAGCTGATATTTGGTTTAATGATTCTAGCCGTTCGTTAAATGTGGAGGGACTAAGCGATCTAGCTAAACGCCACGATTTCGGCTGGAAACAAATCATTCTGTCAGACTCTTCTTCCCACTCTCACGCCCATTAAGACAACATAATTGATAAGTACTATGATCAAACGCTCTCTTTTACGTCGTATTCTTACAGCCACCGCGTTATTGACGGTGTCTTCTACTGGCTTTGCTGCCGATAAACTCAGTATTGGTATTACGCTTCAACCTTATTACAGCTATGTTAAAGCCGTTGTTGGTGAGAAGGCGGACATCGTTCCTTTGGTTGATGCTGGTTTTAATCCTCACAACTATTTGCCACAACCTAATGATCTTAAGCGCTTAAATGAAATGGACGTAATAGTGATCAATGGTATTGGTCATGACGATTTTGCACTGAAAGTGATCAAGGCTTCTCAGCGTGATGATCTCGTGGTTATCGAAGCGAACAAAGAAGTGCCTTTATTGCCCGCTATGGGGCAGTCTGTTGGTCAAGGAGCAGTGAACCCTCACACCTTTGTCGGTCTATCAACAACCATTCAAAAGGTTTACACCATCGCGAGTGAGCTAAGCCAATTGGACCCAGACAATGCTACGTTCTATCGCCAAAATGCTCGTAAATACGCGAAAACATTTCGCCTGATGAAGCGTGATGCAATGTTGTCTCTTGGTGAGTTGGACACGGCTGGTATGAAGGTGGCGACAACCCACAATGCTTACGGATATATCCTTCAGGAGTTTGGTGTTGACGTTGCCGCTGTCATTGAGCCTGCTCATGGTGTTGAACCAAGTGCAAGTCAGCTACAGGAAACGATAGAGAAAATTCGTGAATCGGGCATTGATGTGCTGTTTTATGAGCTCAATATGCCGAATCGCTTTGTTGATACCATCGAAGAGGCGACTGGGGTGCAGCTTTATCGCTTTTCTCACATGACTCACGGTGAGTATGAGGCTGATAAAGTCGAGGTTGAGATGCGAGATAATGTGGAAACACTAATCGAAGCCATGAAATTTGTGGCGAGTAAGCGAGCAGGGGAAAAGGCGTAATGACTGGACCTTCCGTTTCCTTAAGTAACGTGGGCCTAAAATACGCCGACAATATCATTTTGCAGAACATCAGCGCCGAATTCGAGAACGCGAAATGTCACGTGATTATGGGACCGAACGGCGGTGGTAAAACCTCTTTGCTTCGTTCGGTACTTGGACTCACGCCATTTTCGGGAAACATAGCGCTCAATTGGCCAGAACCATCAGCTGCATCGGGGAAGATAGGGTATGTGCCACAAAAAGCGATGTTTGAAGCAAGCCTCCCGTTAACCGTGATGGATTTTGTACTGCTTAACCAAACTCGTATCCCTCTATTTTGGCGACGTAAAACGAAACAAACTCAACATGCCCTGGCCCAGCTGGATCGCGTGGGTATGGCAACGCGTTGCGATCGTCGTATGGGGCAACTCTCTGGCGGTGAGCAACAGCGTGTTTTGTTTGCGCAAGCTTTACTGGATGAGCCCAATTTATTGGTTTTAGACGAACCTACAACTGGCATGGATGAGCAAGGTGTTCGATATCTTGAAGGTTTGATTCATGAAGTCGTTGGAGAAGGCAAAACGGTACTGGCAGTGCACCATGACGTGACCGCAGTGCGCCGTTTAGATGCGCAGGTCCATGTTGTAAATCGTCAAATTGTGGCGTCAGGGCACCATTCAGATGTGCTAAGTCCTGATCGTATAGAAACATTATTCAAGCACTACACAGCAAAAGTGGAGGCTGCATAATGGATTGGTTGCGAGAGTTAGCGGTTAGCGGCGTTGAAGCTGGATGGTTAAGCGATAGCTTTTCTTATGCTTTCATGGTGAACGCAATTGTGGCAGCGCTGATATTAGGGCCATTACTTGGTGGTCTTGGTACATTAGTCATCGCCAAGCGACTGGCTTTTTTCTCTGAAGCAGTAGGGCACGCTGCGCTTACCGGAATCGCGATTGGTGTGTTGCTCGGTGAGCCGCCAGAGAATCCGATCATCGGATTGTTTAGCTTTTGTATGATTTTTGCGCTGTTACTTCACTTTGTTCGTAATCGTACGAATGTACCTTACGACACACTGGTTGGGGTTTTTCTTGCACTAGCGTTAGCGGTTGGTGCTGCGCTGTTAATGTACGTTGCTCGCAAGATCAACATTCACATGTTGGAGAACGTGTTGTTTGGCTCGATCTTGACTGTGACGGACAACGATATCCTTATTTTAGCGATCAGTTGTTTGATCATATTACTGCTTCTTATTCCAACGTTTAACCGCATTTTGCTAACTTGTATCAGCCCGGATATTGCACGTGTACGCGGCTTTAATACCAGCTTTTATGATTACTTATTTGTCATGATGATCACCTTGGTCACCATCGCCGCGGTAAAGATTATTGGCGCGGTATTGGTTGGTGCATTGCTACTGATTCCTGGTGCAACGGCTCGGTTATTGACTAAACGCATGGGCAGTTTTGTTCTCCTTTCTTCTTTATTGGCAACCATTGCGTGTTTAGTAGGAACCATACTGCCAATGGAGCTTGAGCTACCAGTGCCATCAGGCGCATCCATCATCATTGTTTCTGCGGCATTTTTCCTAACAGCAACGGTTTACCGAATTATCCAAAAAGCGTAACCATTTTTATAAAGTAATGAACATGAAGATAAAAAAATTAGCGATAACTTTTGGTTTGGTTATAGCGACAACACTTCCATCGTTGGCAAGCGCCAAAGACATTTTAACCAGCACTCCCGTCACGTACATGTTGTCTGAGCAACTCATGAAAGGTACAGGGATAGAGACTCAGTATCTGCCTCCAAAGCGTTACGGCGTTGAGCGTCTTGAAAACTGGTTCGCAAATAAAGGTACAGAGCAAGTTAAGCAAGCGGGTCAAGTCGCGACGGTTGCTATTACTCTTGGTGCGATTTGGAAACAAGACCCGACTTATGTTTACGCTCGACAGGGCAACATTCACTTGATTGAAATCGATGCATCGCAGGCCATTTCTCCTAGAGCTCAAGGAGTTGCAGTACTGACATTGGAAAACGGGTCAACATCGAAGTACGCATGGCTGAACCCTACAAACTTAATCCGAATGGCGGGCATTGTTGGAGAGGATCTACAGCGTGTATATCCTGAACACCAAAAGGCGATTCAAACGAATCAACAGGCTCTTATGCTCAATGTGCGTGAACTGATCAACCAACAACAGGCAGAGATCTTCGATAAAGGCATCGATTCAGTGGTACTGATGAGTGAGTCATTAGAGGACTTTGCCTCTGGCAACCAATTGTTTGTGGTTGGGCGCGAATTTAAGCCGGAGCTCGAGTGGACAGAAGAAGACAAATTATCTTTAAAAGCTCAGTTTGAACAAGATAAAACGCTATGGTTAGTGACGGATAAACGACCGTCGAAAACCTTGACATCGCTTATTAAACCGAGCCGCATACTGCAAATTGATGTTATTGACCGCTGGGGCAGTAAGGGTATCAAAACTGAGAAGCCACTCGCACGTTGGGAGATGTGACACGTAAAAAGCCACAGATTTTATGATGGGGAATGAAAAGTTCCCTATTTTTTTGTGATACAGTTCAAAATGTGAGCATTAATACCACTGGTTGCATAAGAAAGTGTTTGTTTCATTTCTATTTCATTACTACTTTGTTATGTGTTCGTTGCGATTGATTCGGATTTAATCTGTTTCTAAGCGAACCGGTACAAACAACTATACGGATGTTAACAATGAAAATGAAAACTCTAGCCGTTGCAGTGGCGGCACTAGCATGTGGTTCACAGGCCTTCGCAGCAGAAGTTTACAACAGCGATGGTACATCTTTATCGATCGGCGGTCACGTTTCAGTTGGCGTGGGTGAGTATTTCGAAGAAGATGTAAAAGTTCACCAAGTGTCTCCGCGTATTAACGTTGCGGGTAAGAAAGACATTGGCAACGGTATTACTATCGACGCTAAAGGTGAATGGGCGCTTAACTACCTAAATGGTGGTGAACAGTCATTCAAAACTCGTCTAGGTTACATCGGTGCTACTCATGAGCAGTTTGGCCGTTTAGTAGCAGGTACTCAATGGTCACCTTACTACGATGTCGCTGGCGTTGCGGATCTACCAATCGCGTTTGCGAACGACTTTTTGTACGACAACCACGGCAACCTAGGCTCAGCTCGTGCTGATAAAATGCTTAGCTACCGTAAAGGTTTTGAATTTGGTGAAGGTTTTGCTTTCAACCTAGGTCTAGGTTGGCAAGGTGAGCAAACTTCAGATGCAACAACATACGAGCAACGTGGTCAAGTTGCATTGAGCGGTTCTGTAGCTGGCTTTGGTCTAGGCTACGTATACAGCGGCGGTGATGTTAAAAACGCGACTCTAGGTACTAAGAACGCTGAATCACACCTATTCTCTGTAAACTACGGTCAGTACGGTTCAGGTCTATACGCAGCAGTAGTATACGGTATGAACGAGTACTTCTACCAAATGCGTAAAGACACTTCTCAACTTGAAGCTCTTTTGGCATACGGCGTAAACGATTGGACATTCAGCGTTAACTACGAAGGCGTAGAAGACGAAGAAGACAATAAGACAGTTTCAAGCGAAACTGCGCTACAAGCAGAGTACGCTGTAACTCCTGCTTTCGTAACGTTTGCAGCTTACCAGTTTGATCTAGGTAACGACTACAACAATGAAGAGAACGACTACTGGACTCTAGGTGCTCGTTACTACTTCTAATAAATAGGCCAGTTTCTACTGCCTAAACACATTTATTGTGTTAACGCCTACTCGTTGTGAGTAGGCGTTTTTCTTTCTGCTTTCCGTTGGCTATAAGAGACACTGGTAGTTCTGTGCTTAGGTAACCCAACTCTTTGTTTAGAGAGTGCGTCTATAAAAATGCCCGCAATTTGCGGGCATTTTTGTTGTTAGAAGAGATGCAGTTCGATTAATACGCTTATTTTTTATCGAGTAAATCGATGAAGAACGCATACTCTAACGCATCTTCTTTTAAGCGCTTAAATCGACCAGATGCGCCGCCGTGTCCGGCTTCCATATCGGTTTTGAACAACAAGACGTTATCGTCTGTCTTCATTTCACGAAGTTTGGCGACCCACTTCATTGGTTCAAAGTACTGTACTTGAGAGTCGTGCAAGCCAGTCGTTACCAACATGTTCGGGTAGTTTTGCGCCTTGATGTTGTCGTAAGGCGAGTAACTCAACATATAGTCATAGTATGTTTTGTTATTTGGGTTACCCCATTCATCATACTCATTGGTGGTTAATGGAATCGATTCATCGAGCATGGTGGTTACCACGTCCACAAACGGAACATGTGCACCGATACCGCGGTACAGTTCTGGTGCTTGGTTGATGATAGCCCCCATTAAGAGGCCTCCTGCAGAGCCACCAACAGCGAAGACTTTATCTTTCGCGCCGTAGCCTTGTTCAACCAAACCTTTAGTCACATCAACAAAGTCGTTGAATGTGTTTTGCTTGGTTAGTTTTTTACCGTCTTCATACCAAGGGCGGCCAAGCATTTCAGATCCACGAATATGAGCAATGGCGTAAACAAAGCCGCGATCCAATAGACTCAAACGTGTCGAGCGGAAAGTTGGCTCAATGGTTGCGCCATAAGATCCATAACCATATTGGTAGAGTGGATTCGTACCATCTTTCTTAAATAAGTCTTTACGATACACCAAAGAAACGGGTACTTCTTTACCGTCACGGGCTGTGACCATGATGCGTTCTGATTGGTAATTGTCAGGATTAAAATCACCAAGTACAGGTGTTTGCTTCATGATTTCTGACCCGCCCGTTTTTAGATCGAAATCGTAGTAGGTTCCTGGAGTGGTTAAACTGCTGTAATAAATACGAACTTTCTCGTTATCCAGCTCTAGGTTACCTGTCAAATAGGCAGCAAACGCATCGTCATTAAATGTGAGGGGGAGTTCTTTTCCTGTTGAAAGCTGACGTACAGTGACGCTTGCTAGGCCGTTAGAGCGCTGCTCATAGACGATGTGATCATCGAATAACTCGAAGTCGACAAGTTGAGTGTTGTCGTCTGCGGCAATCACATCTTGCCATTTAGAGCGGTCATGCATGTCATTTTGATGAACTTTCATCAAACGGAAGTTGACGGCTTGATAGTTAGTATAAATGTAGTACCAATCGCCTAGCTTAGAAATACTGTATTCAATGCCATCTTCACGAGGATAGAACGGTTTCGCCTTTGCTTTAGGGTTGTTGGCATCAATGATAGAGACCCCACTGGTTTCTGTACTCGAATGCCAGATATAAATATCTTCGCCATCTTTGCTTTTGCTTAGTGAGGTGTAATAGGCGCTGTCGGTTTCCTCAAAAATCAGCTCATCGCTGCTTTGTGGTGTGCCCAATACATGACGATAAACTTGGTAGCCCAATAAGGTCTGTGGATCTTTTTTGATGTAGTAAAAGGCGTTGTTATCGTTCTGCCATGCGACAGCGCTTGAGGCCCCTTCGATTTCATCTTGTAGGTAATTGCCTGTTGTCAGATCTTTGATCTTAAGGGTGTACACGCGGCGGCTTAATGTGTCTTCGCCATACGCCAATAAGTTTTCATTCGGACTAACGTATAGGCCGCCGATACTGAAAAATTCATGTTCTTTTGCTAGTTCATTGACATCTAAAATGATTTGTTTGTCTTTGCCTGCAAAGTCTTTAGCTCGCAAATGGACTTCGTACTCGTTATCTCCGGTCACTTCACTGGAGTAGAAGTAGTTGCCTTTACGAACAGGTACTGAGTTGTCGTCTTTTGCGATACGCCCTTTAATTTCTTCAAATAGCGTATCTTGAAGTGTTTCAGTGTGCTTTAGAACGGTTTCTGCGTACTGATTTTCTTTCTCTAGGTGCTGTAAAATTTCAGGGTCTTTACGTTCGTCGTCACGCATCCAGTAGTAGTTATCAACGCGGTTATCGCCATGAATAGTCATCGCGTGAGGGATTTTTTTCGCAACCGGAGCTTGAGTTTGTTGAGCAACGATCTGTGTTTGGGAGTATTGAGTCATGCTAGGAATTCCTTGATTGCTGCATCCGGCGACAAGCGCGACCGAGACGGCCAACGTAGTTAAAGTGAAACGCATCTGATTTTATCCTTATTGTACACCCAAGTGGCCTCATCCTGAGGGCTGGGCTTTCATTTTGTTAGTGGTTTTCAGTTGTCCATTCTTTGTTATGGGGTATACCGAAAAAGTGAGAATCCTCAATATTTCCGAGTTGGATACTCAATTTGAAGGGAGCTGAAAACACATTGTGTAAGCAGCTGTTATTTTTAACAAATATCAATTCGAAAGTTAAATCATTCTCATCGGGAAATCGATATAGTGTGATATGAAAAAAGGGACACACTTGTTGAGTGTGTCCCTTTTGGATTTTGAAAGTAAGCTGATAATGATCAGATAACTTGCGGTACTTCGTTTGAGTGATTGTGTGCTCGATTCACCCACATTAACCCAAGCATTGCAATTACCGACATTGCCATCATCAAAATGCCCAAAGGCATCTGGTTATGCGCTGGAAATAGTGACGCGAGCAAAGTTGCGACACCTGCCCCCAAGTTTTGCATGCCACCCAATGTCGCGCCTGCTGTTCCTGCATGGTATGGGAATGGCGCAATCGCTCCAGTTGTTGCTGCTGGGAAGAGAATGCCCGCACCCAAAAAGTACACGGTTGCGCCTCCAACTAGCGTTAATGCCGTGGTTAAACCAAACAAGCCTGGGATGAGCACAATAGCAGAGCCTACAAAAATAGAGACCAAGCCTACGTTTAAAGCACGACGCTCAGAGCGACGTCTTGCGATGTAGCTAGATAAGCCTGCGCCCACCAAGTAACCTGGGATCGGCAATATAAACAGCAAACTTACCGTTGTTGCAGGTAATTCTAATACCCCACCCAACAACACCCCAGCCGCTGCTTCGAATACACCCACACCAGCGAATGTTGCAACCAGGCAAATCAAAAAGCCTTGAAAGCGACGGTCAGACAAAACGTGTTTGTAGCTTTTGGCTACTGGTTCGAATTTGCGTTTCTCTTTTGGTAGCGTCTCCATCATGCTTGTCATCATGGTGATCACAACCGCGATAGCAAATAGCGCTAAGAACAAGTAGCTCGACCGCCATCCGAAAGCTTCTGTTAGGTAACCGCCTAATACTGGTGCCATTAATGGTGAGAAAATCACACACATGCTAATTAAGCTGTTTGCTCTGTGTAGATCAGAGCCTTCAAAGCAATCGCGAGTCAGAGTGCGTGACATCGCACCGCCGCAGCCAATACCTAAGCCTTGGATAAAGCTACCAATCAAGAACCATTCAAATTGATGTGCAAATAATGCTACCAGTGTACCCGCGATGTAGATAAGCAGCCCGACGATGATGATCGGTTTGCGTCCCAAGCGGTCCGATAGTGTGCCATACGCAAATTGCGACAAGCCATATGGGATTAGGTAACAAGCCATCACAGCTTGAAGTGATGACGCAGATACCAAAAACTCGCCCGCCATATGACCGATTGAAGGCACGTACATTGTCTGGGTCATTTGACCCACGGCAGTCAATATAGCGATTAAAAAGGTAAGTTTCGCTAATGGAAACGAAGCAGACATTTGCGTATCTCTCCAAAAAATTTAAGACGTAAAAACCCTTAGCGCTCTTTTACAGAGTGCCAACTGAATTCTTGTGTTGCGGGGGTATTTGCGCGAGATAATAGTGCTTGCTTGTATAATTAGCAATCGAAAAGTGTGAAGTTGAGCAAGATAAAAATCTATGATTTAAATTAGAAAAACTAATCCGATTTTGTTTTCAAAAAGAGATGCATTTCTTTGTCTAATTAAGTTAAATCTTTTACTTTTCGTGAATAGAATGAGCCTTATAGGTAACTGGTTTTAATGGTTAAAGTGCAAAAATAAAGCGTCTGATCGGTTGATCTGAGTTCAAGATGAAACGAGTGAATAAAAGGTAGAGGAAGGCATCAGAAAGAAAAGGGAGCCGAAGCTCCCTTAGAAATGATTATGTCTATTCGCGCTCAGATGCGTATGCGTAAAGCATTTCTAGTGCGATGGTTGCTCCCGCTAGTGCGGTAACATCACTGTGGTCGTATGGAGGCGATACTTCGACAACATCCATACCCACGATATTCATGCCGGCTAAACCACGAATAATTTTCAGCGCTTTGTCTGAGTTCAAGCCACCACAAACTGGTGTACCAGTTCCCGGTGCGAAGGCCGGGTCTAAGCAGTCGATGTCAAAAGTGACATATACTGGCTTGTCTGCGACGGTGCGACGAATTTCTTCTAGGATCTCGTTCACCGACATGTCATTCGCTTGCATCGCATTAATCACATTGAAGCCGTGATCTTGCTGTTTGTACTCCGTACGAATGCCGATTTGTATTGAGTTCTTTGCTGAGATCAAACCTTCTTTCGGCGCATGGTAGAACATCGTACCGTGGTCGTATGAACTGCCATTTGCATAGGTGTCCGTATGAGCATCAAAGTGAATCAAAGCCATTTGGCCATGATGCTTCGCATAGGCACGCAGGATAGGTAGCGTGATGAAGTGGTCACCGCCCAATCCCAACATGGTTTTACCACTTTTTAGAATTTCACTGGTTGCCGCTTCAAGGCGGTAAGTAAAATCTTCCGCATCACCGCAATCGAACACGAGATCACCTGCGTCGATCACTTTCAGTTTATCCAATACGTTGAAGCTCCACGGGAACTTCTTACCTTCCCATGCCAAGTTGACTGAGGCACGGCGAATTGCATCTGGACCCATACGCGCACCTGGACGACCAGATGTTGCCATGTCCAGAGGGACTCCCAACACCACAACGTCTGCGTCTGCCGATACCGGGTTACGAATGTACGGCAGACGTAAAAACGACATAGAGTTGGAGTAAAGCGAATAATCAGTTTTAGTAAACAAATCATTCATATCAGAAGTCCTCTAAATAGGTGTATCCTGCTAGACCTTGTTCTAGTTCTGCTAGGATTTGTGCTTGTTCATTGGCTTCAACTCGCTGTGAAACCAATTGTTTATAATTGTCACGAATCGCATCCACGTCGATATGAACGTAGCGCATCATGTCTTCTACACTATCACCTTCGTTGATGTAACTGATCTCAAATTGACCATGTTCATCAACATTGACTACAGCACTGTGGGTATCACCAAATAGGTTGTGCATGTCACCAAGGATTTCTTGGTATGCGCCTACTAGGAAAAAGCCCATTAGGTACGGTTTGTCTTTGCTCCAAGCTGGTACAGGTAGCGTGCTCTCGATGCCTTGACCATCAACGTAGTGATCGATCGCGCCATCAGAGTCACATGTGATGTCCAACATCACTGCACGACGCTCTTCCGCCTCGCCAAGACCAGAAAGTGGCAGAACAGGGAACACCTGATCAATACCCCAAGCATCTGGTAGAGATTGGAAGAGAGAGAAGTTCACGAAGAACTTATCCGCAAGACGTTCGCTCAACTCGTCCAGAATCGGACG
Organism: Vibrio sp. Vb1980; assembly: GCF_033338615.1. NCBI lineage: Bacteria > Pseudomonadati > Pseudomonadota > Gammaproteobacteria > Vibrionales > Vibrionaceae > Vibrio > Vibrio sp. Vb1980. The sequence continues at coordinate 265,793 of NZ_JAWOSZ010000004.1, read as the reverse complement.
GTGGAAGCGATTCTTAGTGCTCATCTTGCGGCTTAATTCGAAGTAAATGCGTAGTGACAATTGTTCTGCCCACGCACGTTGTTCCAAGTTAAGCACACCTGTAGCAAATTGAGAGTGCACTTCTGCCAAATCACTTTGGGTATCATTGTAAATCTCAATTAACGCACGAGCGTCTGTACCATCTTGCAAGTTTTCCCAGTTTCGCCACATGTTTTGTAGCAAAAGCGGAGCGTCATCATCAAGCTCATGTACTTCTTCCGGTAGGTACGACTCGGTACCAATTACGTTAGAAATCAACACAGCGTGGTGCGCTGTTAGCGAGCGACCCGATTCCGAAATGATCACTGGCATTGGTTGTTCGTATTGCAGACACACATCGCCCACTGTGTTGACGATATTACGTGCGTATTCTGCAAGGCCGTAGTTCATCGAATTCGATGATTGGCTGCGTGTGCCGTCATAATCCACTGCCAAGCCGCCGCCCACATCGAAGTACTCGATGTTTGCACCGAGTGCGCGTAGTTCGCAGTAGAAACGTGCAGACTCGTTCACACCATTGCGTACATCACGGATGTTTGCCATCTGTGAACCAAGGTGGAAGTGAACCAGTTGCATCGCGTCTAGGTTGCCTTCGCGTTTAAGACGTTCAATAACGCTAAGCACTTGCGATGCTGATAAACCAAACTTCGATTTTTCACCGCCACTTGCTTGCCATTTCCCTGCGCCTTGAGAGGCGAGGCGAATGCGTAAACCAAGGCGCGGTTTTACGCCCAAACTTTTCGCTTCTTCTAGTACCAGATCCAGCTCAGAAAGCTTCTCTAGTACGATGAATACCTTGTGACCCAGCTTTTCACCGATCAGTGCAAGACGCACATACTCACGGTCTTTGTAGCCATTACACACGATCACGGAGCTACCTTGTTGAGCCAATGCAAGTACCGCCAACAATTCTGGCTTGCTACCCGCTTCAAGACCAAGCTGCTTGGTTTCTAGTTGAGCTTGGCTCGCTAGAATTTCATCCACCACTTCACGTTGTTGGTTTACTTTAATTGGGTACACCAACAAGTATTTGTTTGGATATTGGTATTCTTCAATTGCTTGGTTGAATGCGTGGCAAATACCATGCACACGTTGGTGCACGATTTGCGGGAAGCGTACTAATACAGGCAGATTTAACTGCTTCGCTTCTAGCTCATTTACAATAGCGCTGAAAGGGATTTGATGTGCACGATCACTACGTGGTGATACATATACTTCGCCTTGGTCATCAATGCCGTAGAAACCTTGGCTCCAGTAGTGAACGTTGTAGTCCGCGCGGATGCGGTCTAATTTAGTTGCTTTTTCCAACTCGATTCTCACAAAAATGTACTTAACTCCTTAATTAATTAGAAGGAAAAGTACAAAAAAGCAAATCATGAGGCATTTACCTCATACCCTGACACGAACTCCGTGTGCGCGCATTAACGGATAAAAGGGCCCTTGAGTCTAATGATTAAAATCTATCATCTCGATTATGATTTGTTGTCGTCGCTACGTGTGAATATTTGTTTACCGAAGCGTCCATTCTGCTGTTATAGTTGGTCTGACCAGTAAGGGTTCGGTCATGAAGCATCTCACTAAAATAAGGACATATTTTGCAGCTGCACAGAATTCAGGGGTACATTCAGACCATGTATCTCGCCGAATATCCCGATAAATTATTGTTGCTTGATGGTGCCAGTCGAGCAGACATCCCTCATCTTAAAGACTTTATTGAACATCAACTCCATCGTCCTTTTTCTGACCTAAAGTTGGTTGTTGTGACCCACATGCATCCAGACCATGCTGGTGGTGCGCACAAACTACGTGATTTAACAGGATGCAAGCTATTGGCCGCAAAGCGAGAGAACCAGTGGTATAGCGGTGTAGACGGTTGGCTAATGCATTTGACCGATTTGATGTTAGCACGCTGGATGGCGAATCGGATGCGTAAACCAAAGCAAAACCTGTGGTATTCCCGCAAGTTAAAGCCAGATATTGAACTTATTGATGGAGAGTTTATTCCTGGATTTGATGATTGGCAGGTGCTAGAAACGCTAGGGCATACTGATCGAGATCTGTCGGTTTATCATTCTGAACAAGATGTGTTGTATGTGGCGGATTTAATGGTGCAGGTGAAAAAGCATCTGATTGCGCCGTTTCCCATATTTCATCCGAATCAATATCGGCAATCATTAAAGCGTGTGTTTGAGATGAATCCGCAATGTTTGCTTTTGGCACATGGGGGAGAGGTGACTTTGGATGAAAAAGCGTATCAGCACATTTTGAATACAGCGCCGACTAAGCCAATGACGCACTGGCGAGTGACAAAAGTTAAAGCGAAGGGATTGTTGTTTGCGTTATTTCGTAGGAAGTAGGCTAAGATAAAGCCAGACGAGTGATGCTCAACAAAAACGTTCGATCACTCATCTGAAGCTACGGGGTTAAGATGCCAATAAGTGAGATTGGCTAGGATCAACGAGCACTTTGTCTGCCATACCCTGACGACCTAACAACATCATGTAAGTCATTTTTTCACGGTTAGTCAACGTAATGTCGATTGGCCATTGTTGGTCGCCCATACGCAGCATCGTTGTGATCACGCAGCGGTGCTCAAAAGTACCGTTAGAAGATTTAACCTTACGGTTTGCTTTTAGTTTCGCTGTGCAGCGAACCACTTGTTCTAAATGGTATACATCTGGGTGCAAATCGAATGCAACATAAGACTGACCATCTTTTTCAAAGCAATCAATATTGTCTACATGTAATGAAGAGGTTTGAGCGCCTGTATCAATACGCGCTTCAAGGTGAGTAATCCCTAACTCTGGCAAGCAAATAGCTTCGGCATTCCCAATGATCATTTTCTGATTCATAGTGTCATCCTAGCGACGAGTAACAAGAGAGCCGATTTTTGGCTCTCTTGTGCGTTAAACAAAAATCAACCTTTACCGCGAGTACGGTTTGAATTTGGCTTAGCGTTTTTCTCGATAAAATCGAAGATCATACCTGCAATGTTTTTACCCGTTGCTAGTTCGATGCCTTCTAGACCAGGGGAAGAGTTCACTTCCATTACCACTGGGCCATTTTTAGATTGAAGGATATCCACACCACAAAGGTTCAAGCCCATCACTTTCGCAGCATTTACAGCGGTCGCACGCTCTTCTTTGCTCAAACGTACGAGTTGTGCAGAGCCGCCACGGTGAAGGTTAGAACGGAACTCGCCTTCTTTTGCTTGGCGCTTCATTGCGGCGATTACTTTATTTCCGACAACAAAACAACGGATGTCCGCGCCTTTTGCTTCTTCGATAAATTCTTGCACCATGATGTTAGCTTTCAAACCCATGAAAGCTTCAATCACACTTTCTGCCGCTTTATTTGTTTCAGCAAGTACAACACCAATGCCTTGAGTGCCTTCTAGCAATTTAATCACTAGAGGTGCGCCACCAACGTTTTTGATCACGTCCTGAATGTTGTCAGGATGGTGAGCAAAGCCAGTGCGTGGCAAACCGATGCCTTTACGTGATAGCAATTGCAATGAGCGCAACTTGTCACGAGAGCGGCTGATCGCGACAGATTCGTTGACACAAAATGTACCCATCATTTCAAACTGACGTACAACAGCAGTGCCGTAAAACGTAATAGATGCCCCAATACGCGGAATAACAGCATCGTATTGCGGTAATTCTTCACCCTTGTAGCGGATCTTAGGGTTGTTGCTCGTAATGTCCATATAACAGTGAAGCGTGTCGATCACATCGATTTGATGCCCACGTTCTTCACCCGCCTGTTTTAGGCGCATGGTTGAATATAAATTCTCATTACGAGAGAGAATAGCAATACGCATGGCAATTCCTTAGTAAGTCAGTACCAAATTAAAATATAAGTATAGAGCATAGAATGCAGTAGGCAGGTGATCATGTTATGACATAACCTACTTACTTCAACGATTTAGAATTGTGGTTGAACAACCACGTCGTCAGAGGTGCGCACCTTAGGGCGTTTTTTTGTGAGATGAAAACGAAAAAGCATCGTCGACACGACAAAAATATTTTATCGAACGCTCACGCCTTGCGGTATGAGACTGTCAAGGGTGAGATAAATAAAATTGAGCAAAAATTTCATCGCTTTGTCACGAATTATCGCTTAAAAAAGCGGCCAATTTGACCGCTGTTTTTAGCTGTTTTGATAGTGACTTAAAAAAAGTTCCGCCGTTTGGGTAGCTAACAGCCTAGATTCTTCATTCGACAAAGAGGGGCAAATTCCCATTAACTGCGGCCAGAATGCACTGCCTTTAAGTAAGTTGTGCAATTGAGTGCTTGCTATATGTACATCATCAATTTGCAAAGCGCCACTGTTCGATTTCTCAGTAAGCCAGCGGTACAGGGCGGTTTCCTGTTTCGACATTTGTTCTGCTTGTTCTTTGAGATCTTCCGGCTTAAATAAGAAGTGCCCAAATGCCACTTTTGCCAGCTCAATATAGTTTGGTGCCGTTACCACAATGATCTCGCTGTAGAGTAATTCAATCAATTGATCTTTGAGTGGCAGAGTGGCCAAGCGTTTTATATCGCTTTCCATCATTGACGAACGCCAAAGCTCAGTCAGCAACTCCGTCACGATCGCTTCCTTAGAAGGGAAGTGATTATAGACCGTGCGCTTAGAGACTTGTGCGATTGCAGAGAGCTTATCCATGCTGGTGTTTTGCACCCCAAACTCTTGGAACGCTTGCCTTGCCGCGCACAAGATGGCTTCTCTTTTGGTTTCACTACGACTTTTTCTTTTTACATTCATAAGCTTGCTAAGTTAAGAAGATCGTTTCTTGATCTATTTTACACTAAGTAGTTTACTTTTGATAATTAGAATGTAAACTGCACCGTGTAGTTTACTTCTGTTCGGGTTAACTTTTTATGAAAAAAACTTTGCTAGCCACAGTAGGAGCGTTCGCGATGGGTACATCAATGATTTCTTGTTCTAATGTTGATACTGAAAAAGCGCCAACATACCCGGACAAATTTGCAAATACAGAGTTGGAATACAAAAGCGGTTTGGGCGACATGTTCGAAATCATGAAAGCGTATTTTACGACTGAGCGCCTTAACCCAACACCAACGATTGAAATTCCAGTGCATGCGATCACAGCGCGGCAACTGTTAGAAGAGCAAGATGACGTCATCTATCGTCTGGGTCACTCAAGCGTATTAATGAAGCTCGACGGAAAACTGGTGATGACCGACCCTGTATTCAGTGATCGCGCGTCTCCTGTACAATGGGCAGGGCCAAAACGCTTTCACCAAACCCCCATCACGATAGAAGATTTGCCAACTATCGATGTGGTGGTGATCAGTCATGACCATTACGATCACCTAGATAAAGCTTCTATTAAAGTGCTAGGCGACAAGGTGGGCACTTTCTTGGTACCGTTAAAAGTTGGCCAATTACTGGTGAATTGGGGTGTGCCGAAGGAGAAAGTGATCGAGCTAGATTGGTGGGAGTCACATTCTGTCGACGGTATTGAATATACATTGACTCCGACTCAGCATTTCTCCGGTCGAGGTTTGACAGACCGCGATACGACACTGTGGGGCAGTTGGGTTATTAATGCACAACAACACAAAGTGTTCTTCAGTGGTGACTCTGGTTACTTCAATGGCTTTAAAGAGATTGGTGAAAAGTACGGTCCGTTTGACTTCACTATGATCGAAACCGGCGCATACAATGAACTTTGGTCAGACATTCACATGTTCCCAGAGCAAAGCGTTCAAGCACACATTGATGTGCAGGGCAAAGTGATGATGCCAATTCACAACAGTACGTTTGATTTATCGATGCATGATTGGAATGAGCCGATGCAACGCGCGTTAGATATCAGTGAAGAGCGCGGTGTAACGTTAGTGAGCCCTGAGATTGGTCAACGCTTGGCGATTGCGGAGCCTCAGCCTGCGAAGGCATGGTGGCAATAATGGCTGAGCTAAACAGCCAAACATCAGAATAGTTAAGTCACTTATTAGTAGTTACTTGGTCAGGGATAAGGATAAAGGTGCGATGAAAGCAAAGTGGACGTTGTTACTTACATTAAGCATTCTGCCTACCTTTGCACTAGCAGGGGTAGAGCAAGATATCTCGACGTTGATAAAACGATTTGAGCAATCCTCTTGCACCTTTATCCGCAACGGCAAGGCGTACACTAATCAAGAAGCGGCAGAACACATGCGCAATAAATGGGATTACGCCAAAGATGACGTTGATTCCGTGGATGTGTTTATAAAAGAGGTCGCGTCAAAGAGCTGGTTATCTGGCAAACCATATTGGGTGGATTGCCAAGAGGAACGCATTACCAGCGAAGAGTGGCTAACATCATTGATGCGCGCCACCAATCACATCCAATAACACTTCTTTGATGGTCTGATAGCGCAGAGGTAGAGCACGACTGCGCTTACGAACTAGAAATAGCTCTTCACATACAGTGTTTTTCAATTGAGCAATGTGTAACGTGTCTTTTAGCGGAAAATTGTCGACCGCACTTTGAGGCAGCACGGTGAAGCCAAGTCCTTTGCTGACAGGTAGCAAAATTTGGCTCAATTGATTTACGTAGCCGGATAATGGTAAATCGCTCATCTTAATTTCTTGGAGCTGTGGTTCTTCACACTGGTCAAAAAACAGCGTCATGTAATGCTCGGCATCAGGGTGGCTAATGACACCACAGTCATGCAAGAGTTGTGGCGTTATCTGCTTATTTTGATAATGCTTTGGCAGAACCAAGCACAACCTCTCTTTACCAATTCCCTCACTGTGAAACAGACCTTTGTTGGGAACATCAGTCACGATACCAATATCGATGTGCCCTTGCGTTATGGCGTTGAGAATAGATTGATTTGGCGCGGCTTCTAAATGTAACGATAAGCTCGGGTGCTGTTTTTGCTTCTCCAAAATGGGCCCATACAACATTAACGCCATTGCACCAGAACAAGCCAGTTTACAGTGGCCTGAAAACGCATCATCAAAACTGAGCTCTTCGAGCAGCTTCTTCTCTCTATCTTCTAACTCGAGCGCATATGCGTAGACAATCCTGCCTTGCTCGGTTAATTCGAAGCTTTTGTTTTCGCGCTTGATCAAGGCATGCTGACAACTTTGCTCTAATTTTTTGATGTGTTGGCTGACGCCAGGCTGAGTCATAAAAAGTTTTTCTGCCGTTTGCGTAAAATGACCGACTTCAATCAATGTCTTAAATGTATGTAACCAAACAGGATTAAGCATAGTGTGTGATTTTCTGAGAGCTTCGTTGGGAGACGTAAAGAAAATGATAGCACGGTGTTTTATGAAAACAGAGAAGACTTAAACGATAAAGATGAATCTTTATCAATACATTACAGACAAAATAAAACCCCGCCTGGTTTCCCAGACGGGGCTTATTCTTTTTCGCAGCAATCCAGCTACTAATAGGTGCTCCCTGCATCTATCCTTGATTGTGGCTAAGTCCTTTAACCGAGTTCCTTGTTCATCGCCTTCCTAGCGGTGTCCATTCTTGCCTATCATCCTGACGGGCGAACTCTATCCTAGAGCTTAACTACATCCTTGCTGACAACTCATCCTAAGCTATCAAATCTTCATCCTGAAGATACCCAATCCTTTAGGCTTTTTTCCTGTTCCCGCCAACATCCTGTCGACAAGTTGAGTATTGATGTTTTGCTGATTTGACTCAATTAACTTTTCTAAATTATTTTTACTTATTATTTTAAGTGAATTTAAATATTACTTTTAAATCATATGCTTAATGTTTTTTCTGGCATTGCTCTTAGAGGTGATTAATCTATTTGCTTACAACTCTTGTAAGAGATCTCGCACAGGTTTGGTGGTGAATGTATTAATGTGCGCTTTTTGTTCCGAGTTCTGTGGATTGAACTGGATCACAATGCGTTAAAAGGGAGGCGATAAAGATGAAAGTGAATTGATCTTGAGTAGAGATTTGTTTGAAAAGAAATAAAAAATCTTGCGGTTTTTATAAACAGTATGGTAAATCTGAAATGCCCACCTTGTTAATCCTTATTAAGATTCAATGACAGTATAAGTAGGGAACTTGATTGCCATTTTTCTGTCATATCTGGTGAGTAAGTTAACTGTGTCAGATAGATAATATGCCGTTTGCCAGTAAAAACAGGCTGCAAGAAATCGGTAATTATCATTATGTTGTGAAATTGGTCACGGTTAAATGATTGATTCCCTTATAGATTGAAGGGGATACGACCTTAGACAATAAGCTCCATGAGGAGCGTTACTTATATAAGATGAGGGACTTTACTATGAAAAAGACTAGAAGAGCTCAGCTACATCGTGTGCGTATTCAATACTGGAAAGACACGAAAGACGCCCCAGCTAAAAAATCATAGTTAATTATACCTAAAGGCACGAGCTGGCTGTGGAACACAGTTTCCCGTTGATTGCCAGCTCAAAAACACCACAATCACATTCACTCCGCGCAACTTCCCAAACCCCTATTTTTACTATCGCATTCTTCAAAAAATAAAAAAGCCAGTCTTAAGACCAGCTTTCTCTACCATTTACTGAGCTCTGCGTATTACAGGTTGCCCTTTAGTTACAGGTAGTTGGCGTCAACTAGTTCGCCCGCTTGCGCGCTTTTCACTTCTGGACGTGCTTCTAACCATTTAATAACTTGCGCTTTCTGTTCTTCAGTCGCACTGCCGTAACGGTCAGTAGAACATAGGAAGCCTTCAAACAGTTCTAGACCACCGCCACCGAAGCAAAGACCAAGCTCGTCAATGTAGTCGATAAAGTCATCAACGAATGCATCGTAACGGTCGAAGTCGTTAATGTCTGTTTCACAGCTGATCTCGAAACCTAGGATTGCGAACTCACCTAAGAACAGCTTTTTACGGATACGACGGCTCTTGTTATCGATCTTGTCTAATTTCATGATTATCTCTCGTAGATGATTTGATTTCGTACACCTTATACCTTCTATCACACTTTAGCCCAAGTAAAATCAGAATGAAGCGATACAGTTGGTGATTATGTGACCAGAATTTAATTGCTTCGTTAGCTGTGTTGGTTGGTTTGCAGTATTGTTGAAACACAAGTTTCATATGTTTTAAGCACTTTTGTCATTTTTCTTATCCAAACTTCTTGCCGTTCAACTAATCACTTATTTATTAATTAAACTATAAGATCGGGAAAGTAAAAATGAGCAAGGAAACCTTTGACGCGACGCGTTATAACCAAAGTGAAAACAAACCATTTGAAGAAGTATTAGAAGCGAGCCTATCTCGACGCAGCATTCTGAAAGGTGGTTTAGGTATCAGTGCGATGACAGCGTTTGGTGCTTTCGGATTGGCTGGTTGTAACTCGTCTGACTCAGGGAGTACAGTAAGCAGTGGTTCGGGCGCATCTAAAGCCGTTCTTAACTTTGAATCTATCCCTGGCTCACTCACTGACGCAGTTTCAATTCCACAAGGCTACACCGCACAAGTACTAGTACCTTGGGGAACACCACTTAATGCGCAAGGCAGCGCATGGCAAAATGATGGTACCAACACCAGTACCGATCAGTTAAATGCGCTAGGCATGCACCATGACGGCATGCATTTTTTCCCATTGAACGATAGCACTACAGATGGCTTGCTATGTATTAACCACGAGTACATCGACACATCAGCACTGCATCCAAATGGTCCGACGGTTGAAAATGGCGTACGTACCATTGTAGATGAAGTGCGCAAAGAGATTAACGCGCACGGTGTGTCAGTGGTTCGAATTCAACTGGAAGACAACATGTGGAAGTTGGTTGATACCGATCCACTAAACCGTCGTTATACTGGTGCGACAGTCATGGATTTGTCTGGCCCGGTGGCCCACACATCTTTAACTGTCACTCGTTTCTCGCCAGATGGCAGCCAAGCGCGTGGTACGTTAAACAACTGTGGCAACGGCTACACGCCGTGGGGCACGTACTTAACGTGTGAAGAGAACTGGCCTGGTTACTTTGTTAACGCCGGGACTCGTACAGAAGAGCAAGATCGCATTGGTGTTGATGACCAAAGCACACGCTACTTGTGGGAAACATTAGCAGGAAATGCAGAAGAGCGTCTTGATGAGTTCTCTCGCTTTAATGTGGCTCCAACAGGAGCAAGTGCGATGGATGATTACCGTAATGAAGCCAATGGTCACGGTTACATTGTCGAGATTGACCCTTACACGCAAAACTCACGTGCGAAGAAACGCACTGCGCTAGGTCGTTTCCGTCACGAGGGCTGTACTTTCGGTAAGCTTGAAGAAGGCAAACCAGTGGTATTTTATTCTGGTCACGATTCTCGCTTTGAATACCTATACAAATTTGAATCTGCGGCAGCGTGGGATCCAGCAGATGCTAACCCTGATAACCGCTTGGCGATGGGTGACAAGTACATGGACGAAGGCACACTGTATGTGGCGCGCTTCAATGAAGACAGCACAGGTACTTGGTTACCATTAACGCTTGATAGCGTAACAACCGCTGGTGGTACGTTAGCGGATCACTTTGATTCACTGGCTGAAATTATCATCAATACTGCGGGTGCGGCGGATTTAGTTGGAGCAACACCAATGGATCGACCAGAGTGGTGTACGGTTGATCCATTCACGGGTTCAGTATATTTAACATTGACGAACAATACGCGCCGTACAGATGAAACCAATCCTGCGAATCCACGTTTGAATAATAAGTTTGGTCATGTTATTCGTTGGGATGAAGGTGCTTCAGCAACTGACTTTACTTGGGATATCTTTGTGTTTGGTTCGCCAGCAAATGGTGATGCAGATACCAACCGTTCTGGCTTGAATGAGTTAAACCAGTTTGCGAGCCCAGACGGCTTAGCGTTTGACCCTCGCGGTATTCTGTGGATTCAAACAGACAACGGTGCAGACGAAGTGACGTCTTACACCAATGACCAAATGCTTGCGGTTGTACCTTCTAAGCTGACGGATGAAAACGGCACACAAGAAGTGATCGGTGCAGAAAACCAAGCTGAGTTGAAACGTTTCTTTGTTGGCCCTAACGGCTGTGAAGTGACGGGCTTTACCATTAGCCCAGACTACAAGTCTCTGTTCGTGAACATTCAGCACCCAGGCAACTGGCCTTACAGCGACAATGCAGCAGAAGAAACACCTGCGGGGATGACACTGCGTCCACGTGCCGCGACGGTGGTTATTCGCCGTGAAGACGGTGGTGAAATTGGTGTTTAACCAATAGGTCATACGACTGAATATCGGGAATAAGAAAAGCCCTGCGTTTGCAGGGCTTTGTTTTTTCTATCTAAATACACATGCACTTTGTATCTAGGCTTGTATCTAGATAATAAGCTTAGTTTTTCAGCGAGCCGCCCGCAGTGCGAATCACATCTTGATACCAGAAGAAGCTCTTCTTACGTTTACGTTCTAACGTACCTTGACCATCGTTGTGGCGATCAACGTAGATGTAACCGTAACGTTTGCTCATTTCAGCGGTTGAGTTCGCGACCAAATCGATTGGTCCCCAACTGGTGAAGCCCATCAGCTCAACGCCATCCAAAATTGCTTCATGTGCTTGTACAAGATGGTCGTTCAAGTAAGCGATGCGGTAATCATCTTGAATCTCACCGTTTTCATCGATTTCATCACGCGCACCTAGGCCGTTTTCTACGACGAACAGTGGCTTTTGGTAGCGGTCGTGAAGGAAGTTCAGCAGAACACGCAGGCCTTTTGGATCGATCAGCCAGCCCCATTGGCTCTTTTCAAGGTATGGGTTTGGTACGCTATCGACGATGTTACCCACTTCTTTCTGTTTCGGATCCGCACTTGCACAGCCGCTTGCGTAGTAGCTGAATGAGATGAAATCGACACTCGCAGACGCAATTTCTTCTAAGTCGCCTGCTTCCATCTGAATTTCGATGCCGTTTTCACGGAAGTAACGCTTCATGTAGCCTGGGTACTGACCACGTGTTTGTACATCACCGAAGAACAACCACTTGTTGTTTTCATGCATGGCAGCAAGCACGTCATCAGGGTTACAGGTGTATGGGTAGTTGATTGCGCCAAGCAGCATGTTACCAATCTTGCCGTTGGGTACGATTTGCTGACACAGTTTTACCGCTTTTGCGTTGGCGACTAGTTGGTGGTGAATCGCTTGGTAAATCTCTTGTTCACTGGCGTCTTCTTGCAAACCAACACCAGTAAATGGTGCGTGTAGAGACATGTTGATTTCGTTGAACGTTAACCACAGCTTCACTTTGTCTTTGTAGCGTTCCAGCACGGTGCGGGCATAACGTTCGAAGAATTCGATGACGCGACGATCGCCCCAACCGCCATAGTTTTCAACCAGTGCGTAAGGCATTTCGTAGTGAGATAAAGTTACGAAAGGTTGGATGTTATGCTCGGCAAGTTCGTCAAAAATTTTATCGTAGAACGCCAAACCTTCTTCGTTAGGTTCTAGCTCGTCACCGTTCGGGAAGATGCGGCTCCACGCTAAAGACAGGCGCAGACAGTTAAAGCCCATCTCTTTGAATAGCGCAATGTCTTCTGGGTAGCGATTGTAGAAGTCGATCGCCACGTCTTTGATACCCGGCGTACGCTCTTCACGAGTTTGATGCGGACTCAAAATACCGTTTGGCAGCATGTCTGATGTCGATAACCCTTTACCCCCAAGGTTGTACGACCCTTCTACTTGGTTTGCAGCAATGGCACCGCCCCAAAGAAAATGTTCAGGAAACTTAATCATGTTTCTCACTCTTTATCGTTCGGAAGTTATTCGTTTTATTTGCTTGAGAATAGTGTAGGTCAAGGAGGGATTCTTGTATCGAGATCGTGTTTTTCTCAAACAGCGGGGATGCCTAGTTCTAATGATGATTTTGTAATCAATATCACCTTAGGCTGATTTGAACAATAAAGTGAAAGTCAGCCCATTTTGTTCATTCCTATGCACGGTAATTTGTCCGTTCATATCACGCATATTGTTGGCCGTAATTGCTAAACCCAGCCCTAAGCCTTCACCAATTTTCTTTGAGGTTTGGAAGGGCTCGAACATGGATTCAAGCATCTCATCCGACACGCCGCAGCCATTATCACTGACGATCAGTTCGACCCGATTGCCGGTTGGATTGACGATCAAGTTGAGCTGCGGGTTGGTGGTATTGTTCATTGCGTCTAGCGCATTCGAGACAAGATTACCGAGCACCTGAAGCAGTCGTTGTTCTTCACCCATGATGTTAGGTAAGTCATGAGGAACTCGAACACGTACATCCACCTTGTCTAATTGGGATTGATAAACGCGTAAGGTTTCTTCGAGTGCGGAGGTAAGAGAAATCGCTTGTAGGCTTTCTGGTTTGTTATAGGCGAACGTCTTTAACTGGCTAGTCATGCTTGCCATGCGATCAATCAGCTTCTGCACCAATACATTGTTGGCTTTCATCATCTCGGTTTCGCCACGTTCTGCTAACAGTTCGTTTGTTGTGAGCAGGGTACGCAAACCAGTCAGTGGCTGATTGAGTTCATGAGTAATCGCGCTCGACATGCGACCCAAGGCGGCCATTTTGCTCGATTCAATCAACTGGCTTTGTGCTTCTTTTAGCGCTTGAGTTCGCTCTTCAACTCGCTGCGCCAGTTCTTGGTTGACCTGTTGCAGTGATTGCTCGGCTTTTTTCCGCTTACTGATGTCTATGATCGTCGCAAGGAAATACTGCTCGCCATGCCAAGGGAAACTGGTCAGTGAGAACAAGACAGGGAAGACGCTACCGTCACTGCGTCTGGCAATGGTTTCGACCGTGCTGATCTCTGCGAGCTCTTTATGCTTAGGCAGGTCCTTTAGTAACTTAAGTGTTGTGGAATTGGGATTGCCAGCGTCGAATAACTCCCAAGCAAAAGCGTGTCGATTGACGCTTTCTGGTAAACAGAACAAACGTTTCGCCATTGGGTTGAGGTCGAACAGTTGCCCTTGTTCATCAATCAATAGCAAACCAACGTGGGTTTTATTGATCATCTGTTTCAAGCGGCGTTGGGACTCTTCCAACAGAGCTTGAATTCGTTGTTGATTGATGTGCTTTTGTCGTCGTTGTAAGCCAATGATGACGAGCAATACAACCAATAAGAGCAGCGCTGCTACGCTCCAACCAATCACATTGATGGTTTGTTGAATCGGCTTAGAAGGGGTGAGGTAGCTGACGTACCAATTCAAATCATCTAATTTAACGGTGTGTGCAAAATAACGCTGTTGGTTGAGCGTCCACACACTGATGTTGGTGTTGTCGTATAAGCGTTGCGTTTCTAACTGAACGGTGTTGCTCGGTTCGTTAAACCAGTCTGCGTTATAGAGCGAGCTGCTCGATAGGAAAAAGCGTTGCTGACGGTTCTGCAACGTAATGATGTCTTGGCTAGTAATGGTCTGTTCGGTCAATAGGCTAAGGTTGATTTGCACCACCACAATGCCAGCGATATCCAGACCATCGTAGATAGGGGCTGCAAGATAATACAATGGGCTCGAACCTTTGGTTTTGTTCACCAAGGAAACACCGCCGCCTTGGTTGTGAATTTGTTCCACAATGGCTTTTCGGTCAGACAGGCTAAAGCGCTCTTCGATCAAACTTGAGACCAATACTTCGCCAGAGTTAGACAGGATTAGCCAACCTTCCGTATTGGCGGCTTTATCTAGTTGAGTCAGTTGGGTTTGCAACGGTTCGTAATAAGTCAGATTCCCTTTCACAAAAGCGATGGTTTCTGGGTTATTGGTGACGAGGTAAGGTAAGTGGTAGAAACGTTTGAGTGCACGGCGAACTTCACCGATATAGTCGAGCAGTTTTTGTTGAGCTTCGGTTTGAGTTTGTACGCTCAACCATTGACGAGCAACCTCTCTGCTGGCGCTATAACAAGACAACATCAGCACTGCTGCAATTACGACCACAAGCCACGTTTTGCCATTCCTTTTGCGCTGCATACTGACTCCGTTCAGCTAGTGCGTTCTCACCGAGAGTCATTAAAGAGTGCGCCTAACTGGTTGGATGTTAAAGACTTGTAAGCAAGAAGTGAGATCTAGCTCCTTTTCTCCTCAGTGGTTTTTGCTACCGTTAGCAAAGAGCGATTTCTATTCCACCTACGGTAGTAACTCATGGCTTTTGACGACACCCCTAAAATTGCACTTATCGAAGACGATGACATTGTTCGTCAGGCTACCAGTCAGTGGCTGCAACTGGCGGGGTTCGACGTGACCGCATTCAGTTTAGGAGAAGAGGGGAAAGCGGCCATTCTTAGCCAAGAATTTGATGCGATTGTCAGTGATGTTCGCCTGCCGGACACCGACGGCTTGTCGATACTAGAAAGCCTGATTGCTAATCACATCCCAACGCCAGTTATCTTGATCACCGGACATGGTGACGTCGATATGGCAGTAGGGGCGTTACAAAACGGTGCGTTCGATTTTATTGAGAAACCTTTCCAACCTGAGCGTTTATCCCAACGAGTAACCGAAGCGGTCGAGAGCTATCGCGCACAAACGTCTACTCAAGATCGCCAAGAGTACCTATCTAGCGTTAGCGGCTTAGAAGAGGTGTTGATTGGGCGAAGCCGAGTGATGCAACAGCTTAGAGAACAAGTAGCCAAGTTAGCACGCATTGATACTAACGTGATCATTTACGGCGAAACAGGTTGTGGTAAAGAGCTGGTGGCGACCAGTTTGCATAATGAAAGCCAACGCAGATCCTATCATTTTGTGCCAATCAACTGTGGCGCTATTCCTGAGAACCTGTTTGAAAGTGAGCTGTTTGGGCATGAAGCAGGGGCATTTACCGGAGCGGGTAAAAAGCGCATTGGTAAGTTGGAATACGCGGATAAAGGCACTTTATTCTTTGATGAAATCGAGAGTATGCCGCTGTCCATGCAGGTGAAAGTGTTGCGTTCATTACAGGAACATACGGTAGAGCGCGTTGGGGGCAACCAACAGATCTCAGTTGATTTGAGAGTGATCGCCGCCGCGAAAGAAGATCTCAATGATCATGACGAGTTTCGTCAGGATTTGTACTATCGTCTTAATGTGGCGCAGATCTATTTGCCACCGCTACGTGAGCGAGAAGATGATGCGTTGATCTTGTTCGAACACTTTGCTCTGAAAAGTAACCCTGAGAGCCGCCCACTGAGTGAAGCCGATAGAAAGGCCATTCTTGCTTACTCTTGGCCTGGTAACGTACGTGAGCTTAGGAATGTAGCGATGCGTTTTGCATTGGATGAAACCGTCTCCGTAATGGAAATTCTCTCTAGTCGACCATCCTCAACAACCGAAGAGACGCATGCGGGCGTGCCGTTGGCGATTCAGCTACATAACTTTGAACGTAAGGTGCTACATGATTCTTTAGTCAGGCATCATGGACGCATCAATGAGGTGATGCAGGAGTTGGATTTACCACGTCGAACCCTTAACCAAAAGATGCAGAAGTTTGGTTTGAATCGCTCCGACTATACTTAGTACGATTTCTAGCTAATGTAAAATCATTGGCATAACAAACATGTTATGCGCTTTTGGCAGGAGCTGGGACAAACTTATAATTTAGGTCTTTACCTTCTCCAAACAAGGTAACGAGGTTCCTTCCAGTATGTTTAGAGCTATATAGCGCTTCGTCTGCTTCAGCAAGCGCCTCTTGAAGTGATTGCCCCTCAGATAACTGACTGATACCAAAGCTCATGGTCACTTCAGTTTTAAATGATTGCAAAGCGGTTTCAGTTTCGACCGCAAGGCGAATTTGCTCTGCGACAATTTTGGCTTGTTGTGCTTTTTCGAGCAAAACAATCATGAACTCGTCACCACCAAATCGCACAATGCAGGCTGACTCAGGAAGATGCTTTTTAAAAATAGTGGAGATCGTTGCCATGACGGAGTCGCCAACCGTGTGACCATAGTGATCATTAATCGCTTTGAACTTGTCGACATCAGTCATAATAATGCTGATTGCTTGGCTTTTTTTATGTGCTTTACTAACCAAGTTTGGAACGATTTCTTCCATGGCTCGACGATTATATAGCCCTGTGAGTGCATCTAAATGAGAGAGATCATTTATGGATTGCACCAAGCGTCCGTTAATTAACCACAGCATACTAAAGCTCAAAGCAACGATCAGGCAGATGCTAAATAAGAAAGTCAGCTGATGGATAAGGCCTGCGACCATAAAACTTGGTAACTCACCTGAAAAAGTACTCCAAAGCGCCCTAAATCCCATAAAAAAACTAAATCCAAAGAAAGAGTAAGCCATTGCTTTAACAGGGAGCTTTAAGTCCTTTTGGGTACCTTTAAGCATGGCGACACCACTAAAGAAGGTGACGATACAAATATACATGCTCAGATAAATAATGCGGCTTTTGATAGAAGGGTCATGGAAGGTGAAATAGTAAAATGAACCACTGAAAACAGGTGTTAACAAGGTAAGACAGTGAGCCAATTTTAAAGGATATTGACGAAAAATGCTTACGCTATATAGCGTAAGCAAGAAGCCGACTAATATGAGAGTGTTGGCTATGACGATGGTCAGCCAGTCTGGCGCAGAGCCTCTAAAGCCAAGTAAAAAAGGGCCTAAACCAATAAACAGTAGTGATATCGAGAAGGTTTTTAAGCCTTTGACTCTACCCTGAGTGTATTGATAACAAAGCAGACTAATAGAGTAAATGCAAGAGAACAGAATAACGATAAAGTTCAGTGTTCTGATGTCTAGATACTGATTATCCATAGGCGACCCATATCAATCTTTCATTCAGGCAACTCCTTTGCCTGATATCAATAAGCGAGCTACATAGTAACGCACTTATTGAGCGATGTCTTATGTTAAACGGCTATTCATTCACCAGCTCGAATTGTTCGGTTTGGTTGGTTTTCGTCGTAAACAGCAGACCAACAATCATCATAAATACGCTAGGCACAATCCAGCTAGCAAAGTCATTGTACAGAGGCATGTAATTACCCATCCACTCATCAGTGGAACTTGGCATGTAACCTAGGATGTGCAGCGCATCAACACAACCAAACGTTAGAGCAGTGAACGCCGTCGCGATGACCATGATTTGCGACATCTTGTTGCGCACCGGTGCCATGATCATCAACGCAATCGCTACTGGGTGAAGCGCCACAACCGCTGGTAATGTGATAGCCAATAGTTGCTCCAGACCTACGTTGGCGATTAAACCTGCCAATACCATGGTCGTGATAACGCAGCCTTTGTAGTTCACTTTGCTGAAGGTGTTGTCGTAAAACTCACTGCCTGCGGTGGTTACGCCGATAGCAGTAGTCAAACACGCTAATACCATCACGGCACCTAGTAATAGTGAACCAAATGCGCCGAAGTGGCTGAAGGTGAATGCCGTTAAAATGTCGCCACCATTGCTGAACTCAGAACCCAAGTATGAGCTTGTCGAGCCAATGTAAGCCAATGAGATGTAAACAAACGCCATGGCAACCGCGTACATCAAAGCTGCGATTAGCGTGTATTTTGCGGTGGCTTTCGGGCAATCCACACCCATGCTGCGAATCGCGCGGAAGATAATCCAACCAAAACCGATAGAACCTAGCGCATCCATGGTCATGTAGCCTTGGGTCAAGCCTTCAGCAAATGCACCAGATAGGTATGGTCCCGTTGCGGCAGTTAGCTCACCTGCAGGAGAAACCAAAGCCGTCACAGACATGATGATCAAGATTGCCATCAAGGCAGGCGTTAAGATCTTGCCTAGGTTGTCGACCAATTTACCCGGATATAGGGCAAATAGAATGGTGATAGCACAGAAGGCAATAGTGAAAGGCACCAAAGCTGCATCACCAAACATTGGCGCAAAGCTGAATTGGTAAGCCACGGTAATTGCACGTGGAATCACGAACGCAGGGCCAATTACGATAAATACCATTACCCAAAAACTGGTCGCCAAAGGTTTAGGTAGGGCAGCGGTTAATTTGTCTGAACCGTTTACGATAGCCACCATCACTAGTGCCATCGCAGGCAGACCTACACCCGTTAAGAGGAAGCCAGACATCCCGCTCAGAAAGTTTTCACCTGCTTGGTAACCCAAAAATGGAGGGAAGATCAGGTTACCCGCGCCTAAGTACATGGCGAAAGTCATGAAGCCCAAAGCGGCGATATTGCGTGCGCTTAACATTGTTATTCCTCTTATGTTTCGCTTGGAAGAAACTGAAAGGAATGGGAGGAGTATGTGGTGTTCCCGTCAGCTTCTTCTCAAGCTGACAGAAAGTTTAGATATAGCCTGTCAGCTCTGAATCAGTTCCAGAGAGAGCAGGAGGATCGCAGCAGCAACGCCAGATGGGCGTTTTAAAGCGAATTGTAATTGCGCAGTTGCTGACATGGGTGATCCTTAAAGACGAAAAAATACCAAGGAATACGTTTGCCTTGGCGTGTTGTTACACTAACGAACATAGGGCCATTGGCACAACCCCGAAGTAGAAAATAAGTTGATACGGTCAATGTTTATTTCTTAACTGGTGGATCGAGCTGCTTTTTAAATTAAAAATTAGAATAAATGACTTTTCATTTTTGTAACATGGCTTTCTTTGCTGTATTTTTGTGCTATTTGTAGTCGTTTAGGCTATAAACCTCAGCTGATAAATTGAGCAGTTTAGAATGATGCGCTTTTTCTTCTTATTGTTAAGACGCTCATTAGTTGCAATTCAATCCAAAATTGCATCGGCAAAATATTGCTTATTAGTGAATCGTGCATTTATTTTGTCTTGATCACATTTTATTAACCTTTTGCGATCTAGGCGTGCAACCTTCTCCTCTTCAATGAGCAAGATCTTGCTCATTACTTTGCTATCAAATCAGCATGATTTTGCTCATTTTTGATGTCTTTCAGTACTTAGTTCAATAAATACAAAGGGTTAAAAGTTGGCATTTCAATTGCTCTAGGGAATGTGTTGTTAATAAAGGTTTAACATGATGTAAATCCCCAATCGTGAAACGACTACACGGAGAGTAATAATGAAAATGAATAAGCTGGTAAAAGCTTTGGCTGTCGCTGTGACTTCTTTTGGTATTGCTGCTAACGCTGCGGCAGAAGATCGTAGCTATATTCTTGCAACGGCATCGACAGGTGGTACTTACTACCCTGTGGGCGTAGCGTTGGCGACGTTAAGCAAAGTGAAGTTGGCACCAAAGCACCACTTCTCCCTTTCTGCAATCAGCTCTGCGGGCTCTGGTGAAAACGTCAAACTGCTGAACGAAAACGAAGCACAGTTCGCGATTCTACAAGGTCTTTACGGTGCGTGGGCTTGGTCTGGCGAAGGTCCTTATGAGAAGAGCGGTCGTCAAGAACAGCTGCGTTCGGTCTCTATGCTGTGGCAAAACGTTGAGCACTTTATTGTTCGCTCTGATCTAGCAAAAACTGGCACTGTGACTGACCTGAACAACCTAAATGGCAAGAAATTCTCTATCGGTAAGAAGAATTCTGGTACGGAGAACTCTGGTCGCCAAATAATGAAAGGTCTGAAGGTCGACCCTGATAAATTCAATCTTGCTTACATGGGTTACGGCGGCAGTGCGAGCGCACTTCAAAACGGCACCATTGACGGCATGAACACGCCTGCGGGTGTTCCTGTTGGTGCGGTCACTCAAGCTTTTGCTGCGCTGGGTAAAGACATTTCGATTCTTTCGTTTACTGACGAACAAATCAAAGAGGCGAACGGTAACTACAACCTATGGACGAAGTACGAGATCCCTGCGAACACGTACCCGGGTCTAGATAAGCCGATCACCACCATTGCACAGCCTAACTTTTTGGCAGTTCGTGAAGATATCTCGGAAGAAGACGTTTACCAGCTAACCAAAGCAATTTACGAGAACCTGCCGTTCTTACAAGGTATCCACAAAGCAACAAAAGCAATGGCGATTGAGAAAGCGATTGCTGGCTTGCCAGTGCCTCTTCACCCAGGCGCGGCGCGTTACTACAAAGAAATGGGCATCGAAATCCCATCAGACCTAATGGCGAAATAACGCCTACTTGGCCCCGAGTTTTGGCTCGGGGCATTTTATCCCTACCGATTTCAAAGATGGAAAAAGCCGCCAGAGCTTGGAGTATGAGATGAGCGACTCAATAGAAAAGGAATTGCAGAAGTTTGAGCTGCCCACGCGCACTGATTTTCCGTGGGTAACCACCACAATTACAGTGTTTGGCGTGGTGTTGTCTGCTTTGCACATTTGGTTTAATACCTTATCAACGTTACCAGAGTTATGGATTTCCGCGACCCACTTTGCTGGCTTTGCGGTGATTTGTGCGCTTTGGTATCCGGCTCATATCTCTCTCAAGCAGAGTAAGATTGCACTCGGCATCGATGTGTTGATTGCCATGGGCGCGGTAGCGTGTTTGCTCTACATTCCCTATGCCGAAGATGCGCTGTACGAACGTGGTGTGAAGTTCGTGACCAGCGATTGGATCTTCGCCATCATGGCAATTTTGATTGTTATTGAGCTGATCCGACGTACCATGGGCTGGTTTATTCCAGTGCTGATTGTGGTGTGTCTGAGTTACGTTGTGCTTTGGGGTAAGTGGGCAACAGGCATTTTCCATTTCCCGGGTTTGAGCATGGAAACCTTGCTCTACCGCAGTTTCTATTCTTCTGAGGGTATGTTTGGCTCTATTTCGCGCATCAGTTGGACTTTCGTATTCATGTTCATTCTGTTTGGGGCGTTTCTTGTGCGTTCTGGTGTCGGTGATTACATCATCAATGTGGCACGAGCTGCGGCTGGCAAAATCATCGGCGGTCCGGGTTTTATTGCGGTGATTGGCTCCGGTTTGATGGGCTCAGTATCTGGCTCAAGTGTGGCAAATACGGTTTCAACCGGTGTTATCAGTATTCCTTTGATGCAAAAAGCAGGTTTTCCTTCGCGCTTCGCGGCGGGGGTGGAAGCTGCGGCGTCAACAGGTGGTCAGTTGATGCCACCAGTGATGGGCGCGGGTGCTTTCATCATGGCGTCTTACACGCAAATTCCTTATGTCGATATCATCGCAGTTTCTTTTATTCCTGCTCTTATCTATTTCTTGTCTGTGGCGTTCTTTGTGCGTATCGAAGCCAAACGCAGCGGCGTTCAAAAAATCACGACCAGCGATGAATCTCTACTGAAAGTGTTGATCAGCGGTTGGCATAACCTTATCCCGCTGGCGGTATTGGTTACTTTGTTGGTTCAAGGTTTTACACCGACTTACGCTGCGGGCTTGTCGATCATCTCAGTGGTGGTGGCGTCTTGGTTCTCGAAAGATCACAAGATGGGACCAAAAGCGATCATCGAAGCACTTTCGCAAGGCGCGAAAAACATGGCGACAACTGCCGTATTGCTGGTGGGTATTGGTCTGGTGATCAACGTGATCAGTACAACAGGCATCGGCAACACGTTCTCATTGATGATCGATGGTTGGGCGAATGGTGACTTGTTCATCATGATCGTTTTGATTGCACTCGCTTCTCTTGTTTTGGGTATGGGTTTACCTGTAACAGCGGCGTATATTGTATTGGGAACACTGTCTGCCCCTGCGCTTTACAAGTTGATTGCAGAAAACCAATTGCTTGAATTGATGGTGTCGGGTCAATTGCCTGAACAAGCAAAAGCTATCTTCATGTTGGCGGCGCCAGAAAAGTTGGAACTGCTTAATGCACCAATGGCGTTGGAAACCGCGAAAGAAATGGTGGCGCTAGTACCTGCGGACTTTATGGAAACCCTACTAGAGCAAAGTTTGGGTATGGAAGCGGTAGGCTTGGCATTGCTGGCTGCTCACCTCATCATCTTTTGGTTATCGCAAGACAGTAACGTTACGCCACCAGTGTGTTTGACCGCTTTTGCAGCAGCAACCATCGCCAAAACACCACCGATGCGCACTGGTTTGATGGCGTGGAAAATCGCCAAAGGTTTGTATCTTGTACCGCTACTTATTGCCTATACAGGCTTGGTCAGTTGGGATGTGACGTCGGTAATTACCGTAGGCTTCTTTGCCATCATCGGTACCTATGCATTGATTGGTGCGATTGAAGGCTACTTGGAAGGTCCTCTAAACATTCTGACGCGTCTCTTGTTGGTAGTGGTGGGTACATTGCTGGTTTGGCACGATATCCCAATGTTGGTTCGTGTGGCAAGCTGTGCGGTATTTGTCGCGGTGTTCATTTACAGTGGTCGCAAGTTCAAATTGCAACAATCTCAACTATCGGTTTTATAAGAGGTCGTATGAAATCAGTCTATGACTACATCATTGTTGGTGGCGGTATCGTTGGTGTGTCGACAGCATGGCAACTACAGCAACGTCATCCAGACAAATCCATTTTATTGGTTGAGAAAGAGTCCGGTTTTGCCAAGCACCAAACCGGACACAATAGCGGCGTGATTCATGCTGGGGTGTACTACGCTCCGGGCAGCTTAAAAGCGGATTTTTGTAAGCGTGGGGTAGAGCGAACCATTTCGTTCTGTGCTGAGCACGATATTCCGGTGGAGAACTGTGGCAAGTTATTGGTTGCGACCAATGAGCAAGAAGTCGAACGCATGAATGCCCTCTATGAGCGCTGCCATGTCAACGGCATCGACGTAAAGCTACTCGATGAAGTTCAACTCAAACTGGCTGAGCCAAACATCACTGGCTTGGGTGCGATTTATGTCAAAACCACTAGCATTGTTGATTATCGTTTGGTCACTGAGCAGATGGCGGAAGAGTTCAAAAAGCTCGGCGGTCAAATCAGCCTGAGAACCAAAGTGGTGGCTGCCGAAGAGAAGGATGAAGAAGTCCAACTGACCTGCATTTCAGACGGTCAAACGATGCAGCTTAATACCAAGTTCTTGGTTACTTGCAGTGGCTTGATGGCGGATCGCATGACTAAGATGATGTCTATTCCGACCGATTTCCAAATCATCCCTTATCGTGGTGAATACTACCGCTTAGATAGCAAACACGACCGAGTGGTGAATCATCTTATTTATCCAATTCCAGACCCTGATTTGCCATTCTTGGGCGTCCACCTGACTCGCATGATTGATGGCAGTGTGACTGTTGGTCCAAATGCGGTTCAAGGCTGGAAGCGGGAAGGGTACGACAAGGTTAACTTCAGCTTGCAAGATACCATGCAAATGCTCAGTTTCTCCGGTTTCTGGAAGGTGACACAAAAGCATCTAAAAACCGGACTGGATGAGTTTAAGAACTCGTGGTGGAAGCCGGGCTACCTCAAGTTGGTCAACAAATATTGCCCTAGCATCAAGGTAGAAGATCTCAAACCATATCCTGCGGGTATTCGCGCACAAGCGGTGTTATCCGACGGAACCTTGGTTCATGACTTTTTGTTTGCCGAGAGCGCCAGAAGCCTACACGTTTGCAACGCACCCTCTCCCGCAGCGACATCTGCAATGCCGATTGGAGAGTACATTTGCGATAAAGTGAATGAGAAGATAGAGGCGAAAACCGAGACGGTTTAACAGTAAAAAGCCAAACCAAAAGTACACCAGAGATGACTCTATTTGTTGAGTAATTAGTGTCGGGTGTGCCGGAAGTTTGGCTTTTACTTTGGTGATTGGATAATTTCCTTCTTATGATATTTGGATTTATTAGGAGAGGGATGGATGAAATTAGGTTTAGCCAATTACAACGTAGGTGTTGTTAAGCATGATCCTGCATGTCGACAGGATTTTGCACGCAGCCGATCTGAACTGGCGTTAGTGACGGAGATGATGTCAACTCAAATCGAGCATATTGGCAGTACTGCCATTTTGGATATGCCTGCCAAACCTATTATCGATATGGTACTAGGTATTGCGCACTTTCCTCATGTTTCTCTAAAACTTTCTTTGATGGAACAAGCTGAAATTACCATCGAAAAATATACGGATGCTAAGGCAAACTTCGTACGTAAAGTCATAGATGAGTTGAAGACAAAATGAAGAAACGGCTTGGATTCATTTTACTTTGTAGTGCATTTCATTCTTTTGCGTATCAACTGCATGAGCGCGACGAGAGCTATGTATTAATTGGTCATGAGCTCAGTGCTGGCTATATCGTTTATGTACCAGGCTCTATGGAAGCAGAAATTACCAATGTGTTTAAATTTGATTGTGAAGGCAGTCGCGTTGAAGCTGTGAAAATTGGTAGCGAGATTAATAACGCTGCGACATATGGCGAGCATCTCCAATACTATTTCTTTCTCGTGAGAGATCATCAGTTTCACGTTCCTCTAAGAATTATTGAATCTTTTAAAACGGTTGATAAAAAGTCAAAAGAGGTTCTATCAGAACATTTACCTTTCACAAAAAATGATGACCTTGGGTTAGCTTGTGATTTAGTTAGGCCTCAGGTTGAAAGCTATTACTTTTCCCAAGCTTTTGAAGCGATACCTAAACATACCAACAATAAAGGCGACTGAATCAGTCGACTTTATTGTGTCGGCTGTAGAGTCGTAGTGTCTATTGCTATTTAGGGCAGAGTTCGCCTTTCTTTGCGTGTCTTTCGATCATGTAATCGCCTCGGGCACTGTGTAATACAATTGCATTCCAGACTTGACCATCTTGCAACTCGAACTCAAACGCATAATGGGTGCCGCCGACCATTTTCGTTCTCACCTCATGAATTGCTTTCAATTTATCATCGGCATTCATTTGATAAAGCACCATGTTGAGTGAGCGTCTGGCGTCAGGAGTTGCCTCAGCAAGTTGCCAATGGCCCTGCTCGTCTGTTGCGGAGCAAATAGACCGAATTTTACTTTTCATGGCGGATGACATCTGCTTGTCTACGGCCAATGCATTTGGTGAAAACAGTGGAACCGTCAAAGGAATCAAAGTTACCAGAAACCGCTTTAAGGTCATAAAAACACTCCGTTGTTTTACTCTTGCTTGAGTATAGACCTCAATGGCTTCAGATGTGGTGCAGTCGACTCTGGGCCTACAATATCGCAGTTTGTATCAACGAACTGATGATAAACAAGGCGACAACGCTTGCCAGCCAAATGCCAATGAACCACAAAATGGGTTTTAGTTTCATCAGTGATATCCTTCTCCACGTTTCATCTTGCCGCGGAAAACCCAGTACGAATAAGCCGTGTAGGCTATGATCAGAGGAAGTAATACCACCGCACCGGCAAGTAAAAATGCCAAACTTTTGTCTGGCGCGGCGACGTCTTGATAAGTGAGTGCGAATGGGACCAAGTAAGGGAATGTACTGACACCGAAACCCATCGCGGACACAAGAAACAGGCCGATCGCAAGAATGTAGGCTCGGACGGCTTTGTGGTCGAGTAAGGCTTTGAATAGCTGCCAAATAAGTGCCGCTGCAATAATTGGTAAGATGAAAAACAGTAGTGAGTTTGGTAATGAGAACCAACGTTCAAATACGATATTTTGGCTCAATGGCAGCCACAAACTGGCGATGAATATACAGGCTACCATCGCTAGTCCCCATCGTCGCGCGACCACGTAATAGCGCCCCATCAGCTCTTCTGGAAGCTTGATTAATAACCAGCATGAACCGAGCAGAATATAAGCACAAACAAGCGCCAGGCCACAAAATACGCTAAATGGTGAAAGCCAATCAAACCATCCACCTGCGTATGCTCGTTCACTAACCTCTATACCTTGGAGCAGGGTTCCGAGCATAATGCCTTGCATCAATGCCGCGGTGAGTGAACCAATGAAAAAAGCGCTATCCCATAAAAACTTTCCGCGTTGTGTTCGGAAGCGATACTCAAAAGAAACCCCGCGCAGAATTAACCCGAGCAGCATTAAAATCAGGGGAGCATAGAGTGCTGGCATAATGACCGCGTAGGCGAGGGGGAACACGGCAAAAAGCCCACCTCCGCCAAGAACTAGCCAAGTTTCATTCCCATCCCAAACAGGAGCGATGCTGTTCATCATCATGTCGCGCTCTTCATCGTCATTAGCGCTGAGGAATAGGATACCAATACCGAGATCAAAGCCATCTAACACGACATAAATCAGAACGGCGAGCCCAATCAAAGCGTACCAAATTAATGCGTAATCCATGAGTTAGCTCCTAGGTTAGATGGTTAGAATGTGTGATGGCATCAGTTTTCGTGCCATCAGGAAGTCGGCTATCTAGACCTTCTTCATATCGAGTTGGAGACTTGCGCATCAAACGTAGGAGATAGAAGAAGCCAGCTCCAAAAACCACAAAGTAAACCACGATGAACGCCGTCAGGGAGACGCTCACCGCGGCGGCATCAATAGGCGATGCCGAATTGGCTGTGGTTAAAAGACCGTATACGGTGTAAGGCTGGCGACCGACTTCGGTAGTTATCCAGCCTGCTAAAACTGCAATGAACCCCGCTGGGGCAAACAGCACACAAATACGTTGAAGTGCCCTCGAATCAAAAAGTTGGCGACGTTTTCTTAGCCAAAGGCTCCACAAACCAATAACAAGCATGCCAAAACCAAGCGCGACCATGACTCGGAAAGACCAGAAAACGATAGAGACAGGAGGGTGTTCCTCCTCTGGAAAAGCATCTAATCCCTTCACTTCACCGTTGAGGTCATGAGTTAAGATCAAACTACCGAGTTTGGGGATTTCCAGTGCGTATTCCATACGTTTTTCTTCATCGTTAGGGATACCGAAGAGGATCAATGGCGCGCCTTGGTGAGACTCATAGTGCCCTTCCATCGCGGCGACTTTGGCGGGTTGATGTTCAAGGGTGTTTAATCCATGCATGTCTCCAGCAACGATTTGAATTGGTGTCACGATGGCAGCCATCCACATTGCCATCGAGAACATAATTCTGGCTAGAGGGTTATGGTTTGCTTTTAGCAAGTGATAAGCGGCAACGCCGGCTACAACAAAGGCGGTAGTAAGGTAAGCGGCGAGCAACATATGAACGAGCCGGTAAGGGAAGGAAGGGTTGAAGACAATCGCCCACCAGTCTTCTGGGACAAACTGTCCGGCTTCGTTGATACTATAGCCCGCTGGTGTTTGCATCCAACTATTAACCGAAAGTATCCAAAACGCAGACAAAAACGTCCCGAATGCAACAATACAAGTCGCGGCGAAGTGAAGCTTCTTACCCACCTTATCCATACCGAAAAGCATCACGCCTAAAAACCCCGCTTCGAGGAAAAATGCAGTAAAAACTTCATAACCCATTAGCGGGCCCAGGATTGGGCCTGTTTTGTCGGCAAACACGCTCCAGTTAGTACCGAATTGATAGCTCAACACGATGCCACTCACCACACCCATACCAAAACTGATGGCAAAGATTTTGATCCAGTACTTATAGATTTGCATGTACTGTTTGTTGCCCGTTTTTAAGTACAAGCCCTCTAATACAGCGAGATAACTTGCCAAACCAATCGTAAAAGCTGGAAAAATAATGTGGAAAGAGACAGTAAAGGCAAATTGGAATCTAGCTAGGTCAATGGCGAGTGTGTCCATGAGCGGTCCCTTTTTCGTTGGATAAACTGTTCGCCGGATTTAAAGAGGAGACAGAAGAGTGGCGAACAAGGTGAAATACGAAGAAGGAAGACGAAGAGATTAAAAAACGATCGCTTTTTACACATGTGCGTACCATCTTTTAGATAAAGGAGGAGCGTTATGAGCCTTAAACATTACTTTGAGAAAGCGACACCTAAGTTTGGTCCAGGTGGGAAGTATCACAAGTTCTACCCACTTTTCGAAGCTGTCGAAACCATTTTTTACACGCCTGGTAAGGTAAACCAGGGCATGACTCACGTTCGAGATAGCATCGATTTAAAACGTATTATGATCATGGTGTGGCTGGCGGTCTTCCCAGCCATGTTCTGGGGTATGTACAACATAGGCCAGCAAGCGAGTGATGCCTTGTTGTATGGAATGGATCAAGCCTCAGCTCAGCAAGCGCTTGTTTCTTCATGGCAACTGAGTTGGGTATGGGGCTCGTTAGATGCGGTTTCACAAGCGGGGTGGGGAAGTAAAATGTGGCTTGGTGCTACTTACTTTCTCCCGGTTTATGCGACGGTGTTTATCGTTGGTGGTTTCTGGGAAGTTCTGTTTGCTATTGTGCGAAAGCATGAGGTAAATGAAGGTTTTTTTGTCAGCTCTATACTCTTTGCGCTGATCCTTCCCCCGACAATTCCACTATGGCAAGCGGCTTTAGGTATCACTTTCGGTATTGTTGTGGCGAAGGAGATTTTTGGTGGTACTGGACGAAACTTCCTAAATCCAGCTTTAGCAGGGCGAGCGTTCTTATACTTTGCCTATCCTGCCAACATGTCCGGTGGTGCTGTGTGGGTCGCGGCTGATGGTTACTCTGGCGCTACTCCACTTAGTCAATGGTATGAAGGCGGGCAAAGTGCTTTGATAAATAATATGACAGGACAAACAATTTCATGGGGAGATGCTTTTGTTGGTAATTTACCAGGCTCGATGGGTGAAGTCTCCACGTTGTTGATCGCACTAACAGGCTTGGTTCTCATCTTTATGAAGATTGCATCGTGGAGAATTGTTGCGGGCGTGTTGGTCGGTTTAATCGGAGCTTCATTACTATTGAATGCGATCGGTTCAGACTCTAACCCCATGTTCTCCATGCCGTTCTACTGGCACTTCGTGATTGGTGGGGTTGCGTTTGGTACCTTCTTTATGGCGACAGACCCTGTCTCGGCAGCTTTTACCAATAACGGGAAATGGGCATACGGACTATTAATCGGCGTGATGACGATTTTTATCCGAGTGCTGAACCCGGCTTATCCAGAAGGCATCATGTTAGCGATTCTATTTGCTAACTTATTCGCGCCACTTTTCGATTACCTAGTCAAAGAAAGTAATATCAAACGCAGAATGAAAAGGGCGAGACCTTCTTAAAATGAGGGTGACCTCACTGAAAATTGATTGAAAACTGCACTATATTGAAAAGGTCAGAGACATGGGGTTTCTGACTTTTTATTTTTATCAGGAGGACGAAGACGATGAGAATAAAGGATATTCTCGATAGCCGTTTGGTGCTGTCGTTCTGGTATAACCTAGACTACTGCTTGTCTCTTCTTAGTAAAATCTCTTCTCGTTGATTTCCTCAATGCAATCGCATTGAAAAGCATTCTATCTATTTGTTTTTTAGTCTTACGTGAAACTGCGTAGGGCAATGCGTATAAGGAAATTAACAATGAAACGTATTCCAGAACCTTTCCGTATCAAAATGGTTGAGCCAATCAAAATGACGACTTTGGCAGACCGTGAAGTCGCGTTAAAAGAAGCGGGCTATAATCCATTTCTTCTTCGTAGTGATGATGTTTATATCGATTTGCTGACTGACTCAGGCACTGGTGCCATGAGTGATAATCAGTGGGCTGGCATCATGATGGGGGATGAATCCTATGCGGGGAGTCGAAATTACTACAACCTGTGTGATGCAGTGGAGTACTTCTTCGGTTATAAGCTCACCGTGCCTGCACACCAAGGGCGTGGTGCCGAGCAAATTTTGTTCCCCGCTTTGATTGAGCGTATGCGTCAGGTGCGTGGTGGCGAAACGCCAGTATTTATCTCGAACTACCATTTTGATACCACAGCGGGTCACATTGAACTCAATGGCGGTAAAGCGATTAACGTGGTAACGGAAGAAGCATTCGACACCACTACGCCTTATGATTGGAAGGGCAATTTTGATATCGATAAGCTGGTGGCAACAATTGAAGCGCACGGTTCGCATAACATCTGTGCAATTATCACCACGATTACTTGTAATAGCTCCGGTGGTCAGCCTGTGTCGATGGAAAACATGCGCAGTGTGTACGAGATTGCAACCAAGTACGATATTCCAGTGGTGATTGACTCGGCTCGTTACTGTGAGAACGCCTACTTTATCAAGCAGCGTGAAGGGGGTTACGAGAATAAATCGATTCTGGAAATCATCCGTGAGATGTACCAGTACGGTGATATGCTCACCATGTCAGCTAAGAAAGACCCGATGGTAAACATTGGTGGCATGTGTTGTATTCGTGATCATAAGGAGTTGTTCCAGGCGGTGCAGACGCGCTGCGTACCCATGGAAGGATTTGTAACATACGGCGGCATGGCTGGGCGTGATATGGAAGCGCTCGCTCGCGGTTTGTATGAAGCCGCGGATGAGGATTTTCTTCACTATAGAATTAGCCAAGTTCAATACTTAGGTGAGCGCTTACGTGAAGGCGGTATTCCGATTCAATACCCAACGGGTGGTCATGCGGTGTTTGTGGATGCCGCTAAGATTTTGCCACATATTCCAGCGGATCAGTTTCCTGCGCAGGTATTGTGTAATGCTTTGTACTTGGAAGCGGGTATTCGAGCAGTAGAGATAGGATCGTTGCTGCTTGGTAGAGATCCGGAAACGGGTAAACAAAAAGTGTCAGAGCTTGAGTTGATGCGTTTGACCATTCCACGTCGTGTCTACACAAACGATCATATGGATTACATTGCGGATGCGATTATCGAACTGAAAAATCGTGCACATGAGTTAAAAGGGCTCACTTTCGAGTACGAGCCACCAGTGCTGCGCCACTTTACTGCTCGATTTAAAGAGATCGATTAACTCAAGTTTAAATCTAGATAAGCAAAAGGCCGCGAGTTTCGCGGCCTTTTTCGATTCGTTTATTTCTTAGCGTTACAGTTACGCTAACTCTAATGTGATGCGAACGAACTGGTCGTCTTGATACTGCACTTCATAATTGAAGGTACCACTGGCGTAAATGCTGCCAAGGAAAAGTGAGCGTTGACTCATTGGTCCGCGGAACAGCATCGAAATAGGAGCGATTAGGGCGTTATTATCATCGAAGTGCTGATTTAAGTTCTCAGAAAGCACACACAGCAAACAGCCGTGTTGGTCGTGAGATAAGTCGACGTCTTCCGGTCGCGATAATAACACGGTAGTCCCCAGTTTCTTCTCAATCTCGTTGATCAGCAGCAAGTAGCTATCTAGATCGGGTTGAGGATTTCTGGGTTTGTCTGCACCGACGCAGCGCTCGAGTAATTCTTCCAGATTTCCGTTCTCACCTTTTGCCTGCTGAGTCAAAGACTTTAACGGCTTTTTAATCAGCTTATAGCGATTACTCTTCAGTTTTGGTTTCAGCCATTTCTGAAGTAAGTCATTACGTTCTTTAAGGGAGAGGCCATGCGAGGACGCGTGAATTTTAAAGTGCAGGTGTAATAAAGCGTGAACCGCAAGCTCACTCAGAAGTTGATTAGCATCTGTAGACTGTCTTGCCTGCTTAGAACTTTGCATTACACTCGAACAAAATTAGGGAAGAAGGATAATGGTGCCGAGAGAGGGACTCGAACCCTCACACCAAAGGCACTAGCACCTCATGCTAGCGTGTCTACCAATTTCACCATCTCGGCATCATGATGCTCTGAATACTCAGAGGCCTCGAAAGAAGCAACGCGAATTGTATAACCAAAATCCACCTGTTGGCGAGAGCAAAATGACGAATTTTGGCTCTTTCGAGTTTGATTGCATATTTATTGGTCACTTTTATGTTTTTTACCATCAACGCCTATCCTTATGCCCTTACTTTTATTAATAGTATGACGACAAAAGAGTACTTTTGCCTAAATTTTGAACGCTTGAACGTTTGCGTAAATAAATGTGATGAATATCTCTTTTTGTTGGCTATACTTGCGTCCCGTTTAAGCGGGAATTAGGGTTTAGTTGTTCAGGACCCTTACCCATACAAGCCGTCACATGGAGCAGGCCAAGCAACATGCTCGCCAGCAGTGAATGACCCCACGGACCGGACCAGCTACGTTCAATTGCTTGTATAAGGTAAAAATAAGATGTCGAACTATTCGTTCTGTCTACATTCTGGATCTAAAAGTGAGTTATCACTCGCTGCGTTGTCCCTTTCTTCTGCCAATTCCTTTGGCTCTTTTTTCTTTTTCAACGTTTAGTAGGTCCAGCTCATGAGTGTTCTATTTAGTCTATTTGGTATTGTTGCACTGCTAGGTTGTGCTTTCCTACTTTCTGAGGGTCGTTCTTCCATTAATTGGAAAACTGTATCTCGCGCCTTGATGCTACAAATGGGGTTTGCTGCGTTAGTGCTCTATTTCCCGTTGGGTCAAGCGGCGCTGGCGAGTTTAAGTAATGGTGTCGCGGGGCTACTCAGCTTTGCTGATGAAGGGATTAAATTCCTCTTTGGTGACCTCGCTTCTTCTGGCTTTATCTTCGCTATCCGTGTCCTTCCTATCATCATCTTCTTCAGTGCTCTTATCTCCGCCCTTTACTATTTGGGCATTATGCAAAAAGTGATTCAATTTATTGGCGGCGCTATCCAGAAGTTCTTGGGTACGAGTAAAGCAGAGTCTTTGGTTGCAACAGGGAACATTTTCTTATCTCAAGGCGAGTCACCACTTCTTATTCGTCCATTTCTTTCTAACATGACTCGCTCTGAACTGTTTGCCGTGATGGCTGGTGGTATGGCTTCAGTGGCGGGCAGTGTGCTTGGTGGTTATGCTGGTTTGGGTGTCGACCTCAAATACTTGATCGCGGCAAGCTTTATGGCAGCACCAGGTAGTTTGATGATGGCAAAAATCATCGTTCCTGAGCGTCAAACGCCAAGCGATTACAACAATATTGAGCTAGATAAATCAGAAGAAAGCAACGTAATTGATGCGCTAGCAAGCGGTGCCATGGGCGGTATGAAAGTTGCCGTTGCTGTTGGTACCATGCTTATCGCTTTCGTGAGTGTTATCGCGATGGTGAACACGGGGCTAGAAAACTTGGGTGAGATACTTGGTTTCTCTGGCGTAACGCTACAAGCGATTTTTGGTTATTTGTTTGCACCTCTAGCGTGGTTGATTGGTGTGCCAAGCCACGAAATTCTAGCTGCGGGTTCATACATTGGTCAGAAAGTGGTGATGAATGAGTTTGTTGCGTTTATCGATTTTGTGCAGCACAAAGCGACACTGTCTGAGCATACTCAAATTATTATCACTTTTGCGTTGTGTGGTTTTGCGAACATTGGCTCAATTGCGATTCAGTTGGGTTCTATCGGCGTGATGGCACCTGAGCGCCGCAAAGATGTTGCAAGTCTAGGCCTAAAAGCGGTTGCTGCTGGTACACTCGCTAACCTGATGAGTGCTTGCTTAGCGGGCATTTTTATCTCTCTCTAATTTAGATTGAAGATCCACACTCAAAACCCGCCTAAATGGCGGGTTTTGTTATTTCTAAGGCTTGGGCATTAAGCCGTAAGGTATCGATTTAAAAGCCTCTGGGTGCTCTTGATAAGTTGGCGCTTTATGTACCCCTTTCCAATCGAGCAGCATGATGGCTAGCACGTTACGGTGTTCGCCGTACTTGAGATCAAAGTTACCGTCGACCGACGGAATCATCCCTTTTTCTGCGTTGATTGCATGACGAATGGCTTGGCGGGTCTTCTTTACGACCGGATCATGGTCCAAGCCTGCTAACAAAAACGAAATGCCGACTTCCGCAATCACGTCTTCTTTGGCGCGCAGTAGGATAGTGTCGATGTTGTTGCGAAAGTAATCATAAATCCATTGGTGTTTCTTCTCGCTTACTCGCTCCTGATAATACTGTGAATCGGCAAAGATGATGTGCGTCATACCATAGAGTTTGTTCCAATACTGCTGAGCTGAAAGCATCTTATCTTTATCGTCGGGGTAGGTGTCACGGAAGGTTTGAGTGAATTCCTCGACCACATCTTGCTCTCCTAACTGACGAAGCCAGTAGACTTGGTTTGCAAGCTGAGCTGCCCATGCTTCTATCATCTCTTTGTCCGTAACGTAACGCGAGAAATCGTAGCGCCTAATAATTTTTCTCAGCGTTTTGTCTTGTTTATGCTTTAGGCCGTATTCGTTTGCTCTTGCCATTGCGCCAAGCAAATCCACACCAAGATAAAGGTACTCAGGATGGTGTTTAGTCACGGTATAGCGTCGCTGCCCTCGTTCGGTTTCTTTCTCTTGATACGTGGTCAGCCTTTGAGATGAATAGAGAATGATGTCTTCTGGTTCAACAACTTCATTAGCAAATTGGTTTAACCGGCTGGCTACTTGTGCCATGTCGGTCCAAATGGCAGCGTGATATTTCTCATCTAATGTTTGGCGGTACATGCGTAAGCCAAAATGGCCCTCTTTAAACGCCGGGAGAGTGAACAGTTCTTGTTCGTAGGTACTACGAATCAACTGCGCTGATTGAGTATTATCGAGAAGCGGTACGTCTTCCTGTGATGCCTGAGCAGCAAAGGTAAGTGAGCAAGAGAGTAAGACCGCTAAGCTAAGAGGTTTAATACGCATAAATCCATTCCCTATGAAGTCCTGAACCTAAACCTACCATCAATATTAATTGAGAATGTAAAAGCTGAGTCAATAGTTGAAAATTTGCCTAAAAGTCAGGTTGATACGTTCATCTTTGGTTTTCGCGGTTTTTGGTACGCAGTGCTTCCAGTGATGCTGAAGCTCGCCAGCCATAATCAGTAAGGAGCCGTGAGAAAGCTCATATTCAATCTCAGTTTTACAATGTAAATTTCTAAGCAAAAATCGACGTGTTTCACCTAAGTTCAAAGATGCGATAACAGGGTTTCTACCTAACTCTGGTTCATTATCTTGGTGCCAGCCCATTGAGTCTTGACCGTGTCGATATAAGTTAGCGAGAACAGAATTAAAAGTGACATCAGCAACTGATTCACAACGCACTTTCAGCTGAGTTAACTCAGGAGTCCAAGGGTGAGGCTGCATGGTTAAGCCTGAGTAAGTATATGCTGCATCACCGTGCCACGCTTGTAAGCGAGGTTGAAGTACTGACTTGCCGAACATAGTAATGTGTTCTTGGTGCCATGGCAGTGTCTTTCGAAGTTGGTCAAAGTAATTATCCGCCTCAAGATGGCTAAGAAAATGAGGATCATAATAAAGTTTTCCTCTTTCTACTTCTTGCCATAGATCGCCGCCAAATAAATCGCCTTGTTGATGCATCATCTCACACCTAAAACATAAAAGTTGTCAATCACTGTTACCTTTCTGATTATGATTGGTTATTCTTGTGATAATAATAATTTTAACAATAAATAAAAAATCTCGTAGTTGTATACGAGTTGTGGGGAGAAAATGCGTTATTTACCCAGAAAGCGATGCTATTTTGCATTGTTCTTCCTCACCTTTTTCGCTTTGTGTATTGGGGTTATCGAGCTGTTAAATCGAAACCAGCAAGAGCTTCACAAAGAGCGAGTTCAAGTTGAGGCCAAAGAACAACTTTCCATTCTCCGTTCCAATTTGGAAGCGGTACTTATGGCGGATATCTACAAAGCCAGTACTTTAGCGACACTCATTACGTTACTTCCTAAAAATCAAGAAGAAGAATTGAGTATTGCCGCTCACCGAATCCTAAATAAAAGTAAACATATTACAATCATCGGTATCGCAAAAAATGATGTAATTAGTCATGTATTTCCACGCCAAGGTAATGAGCGCCTAATCGGCCTTGATTACCGCGCAGTGCCACAGCAGTGGGTACAGGTGCAAAAAGCCAAGGATGTACAAGAAATTTTCATCGCAGGGCCCGTTACATTGATCCAAGGTGGCCGAGGTTTGATCGTGCGTGTGCCTGTTTTTCTTGATCCTCCAATGAATCAGGACTACTGGGGAGTGATCAGTGCGGTGATTGATTTCGATGCTCTGATGAGAGAAACCGGCGTAATTGATTTCTCGTATCGTTACCCTTTAATGATCCGTGGTTACGATAGCGGTGGCTCATTTGGTGATGCTTTCTTTGGCGCGCAAAGTGTAAATAGCATGGTATATGCAAAAGAGATGGTTCATTTTCCTTATGGTGGGTGGAGTATGGTGGTTTTCTCTGGAGGCAAAGCTGATCGCCAAATCTCTTGGCATCAGTTGCATTTAGCTAGAGTAATCGGCTATCCCATTATATTCGCACTTAGCCTCGCGCTGTTCGCCATTTATCGACTGTATACCATTGCAGATGACAGAGCTTTACACGATGAACTCACGAATTTACCAAACCGTCGCTATTTTATGAAGTTTTACAAGCAGCAGTTCGAAATAGCGAAACGTTATAAAAAGCGTTATAGCTTCGCCTTAATTAATATTGACCTAGATAGGTTTAAACACATTAACGACACCTATGGTCACGACGCAGGTGACAAAGTTTTAATCGCTACGGCTGAAAGGGTAAAAAGCTCTCTGCGTAAATCAGACATCGTGGCCAGAATGGGCGGTGATGAGTTCTTAGTTGTAGTTCATCACCCAGGAACGGAAGAAAATGTTCAGTCCCTTCTACAAAAACTTCGATTAGCGCTATGCTCGACGCCCGTCATTTACGATGAAACGCTTATCTATTTGAAAGCCAGTATTGGGTACGCGATATTTGACCCGAAAATGTCATCTCCTGAGCAAATGATGAAAATAGCCGATGAGAGAATGTATCAACAAAAGCATGGCGGATGAGCCTGAACCCAGTTTCAATAAGGGGTTAGAGGAATGGTAAAGTTGGGAGCCCGAAATCTCATCATCATTGAGGTGCAAGAATATGTGACTTCATATGTTCACAGACACTTTGCTGAGAGAGTCGTTATTAGCAGTGCATTAAGTGGCATATTTGCATAATGTTGCATTTTGCAAATGCAGTTTGCGAAATTAATGGTTAATAAAGCAACGATATGCATCTGGATCTATTAAAAAACGGCTTTTTTAAAGTTGGCACGCATCGTGCTTTACTTAGAGTGACCCTTATTAAGCCGAGGGTCACCTAGCCAACTGACGTTGTTAGTGAATACAAATTGTTCACAAGTATATACCGCCAATCACGTTTATTGTGATTGGCGTTTTTTCTTTCTAAAGCCCGATGATATTCACATCGTTGCCCGTCTCATCAGCTTCTCCGCACTTGCTGTAACAACTAGGTTGTCTTGGACAAACCGCACCTCTGGAGCAGATCAACCTTGCTTGGGTTTGAATCCCGCGCTCTATCCAGTTGATGTTTAATATCTTAGCGATAGTCGTTAAGTCTTTTTTGATGTGGGGAGGAATAACACTACTTCCGCCGGAAGCGACACAAAGGGACTTAAGTTCTTCCGCTATGGAAACGGCATCGCCACCTTGTGCAGAAATGGCAGGGTTAAGATCAATACCGGCACATAGCACCCGATTATTCCCCGCAGGATCAAATACGTTGACCGATTCGCAGCAGTAGATACGTGGCTCGTCACCAACATTTAAAATCGAAATTTGCGCTGAACTTGTATCCAAAGGCTGGGAAAGGCGTCGGAATACCGCCCAGTGCTGGCAAGGGTCGTTCACTTTGCGCATGTTGCCCCAAGGCAATGGAATACCATTTCCGCGATACACGGCTTTTAACTTGCCAGGGCCATAGGCATCAAAATAGTGCCAATGAGGGTAAGGCGAGACCACCGTCATGCGACGCATTGCAACAGAAGGAGAAACTCCCGCCTTTTTGTGAACATCAATCTCGTAACCAGAACGGTCAAGCAACTGACGAAAGGGTACTTTGGGGCAGAGTAGGGCACCGGCAAAGAAGCTGGACTCAAAATCACGCCAAGCTTGCAGGATATCTTGCGAATTGAGTTCAGAGTTAGACACAGGGCTGTCCATTTGCTCCCAATTGTTTTGATGCCCGATAGATAAAACGTTATTCATTGCATCGCTGCTATGGAGCACTCGATGGCCGATATATACCGCCAAGTCATACTTCAATCGGGTTGGATAGTCACGCATTCGTTTATTGAGATAAATAGTCCCAGGTGGCTCCATGAAAGACGTAATCAACTGTTTGGCGCTGACGCCCAGTTCATCAATCACATCTTGTGGCGCTCGATCTACCCAGCGGATATCCAATCCCATACTCTTTGCAATGTCTACGAGATCTTCTACAGATAGATTCAACCGCTTCAAGCCGACCTCTTCGGCGGCGCGCTCTAAATCAGGAAAATGGTTTTGATGGTTCTCTTGGTGCGCACGGATCAGCAAGTGAGCAAATTGACGACCTGTGATCCCGGTTTGAGACAGCATTTCTGGTATCGCGATTTGAAGAATATCATTGGAAAACAGGAAGCTCGGCTCCAACGCCATGCCACTAATCCCGCCACGATTTCCTTTGTTGGGTGTGATGGCTTCTAATTCGGGTTCATCATCTAAAAACCACGCCGGATCTTTTTGAAAAACTTCCGCGATCACTTCGAGCATATCGATACTCGGTACGCGTTTTCCGCGCTCAATCATCGAAAGGTAAGAAACCGAAGGAGCGTACTCTGGATTAATTCTTACACAACGGGCAGACAAATCTTCCATCGTTAAATGGTTGTTTTTTCTTAGGTTGCGAATTTTCGTACCAAGAAAATGAGACTGACGAATAAGGCTTTTTGACACAGACATTTTGTAAAATTCACATTGTAAAATTTTTGTTGTGAAATTGTAGTCAATATTTCGCTAGTCTACATAATGAGCAGGCAAGGAAATTAACCATCCACTTCACAGAATTGCCTGAAACTTAAATAAAGGATTTAAGTTTTTACTCTAGGACGAGTTTTTAAGTGCGAGGATATGACGATGAATATGCTGAACTTCGATAAAAAAGAGATGCAACAACAACAACGCCCATTTATCGCTGAAGCCGTATTTGCCGTCGAAGCGGTAAGTGCTGAGCAGCAGAGTGAGAAACAAGTAAAAGCGAAGCAACTGCTTGACCGCATGTTCCCATTGGAGAACGGGTCGCACCAAGATGTATCAAGTTACGTGATTGATTACCGCCATGTTTTGGCTTATTTCAAAGACGGTACACACAGCGGCCTGAAAAGCCCAAAACACTTCGTGGCGTACACTGGTGAAAAGGAAGATCCAAAATCGATTTTGTTTAAAGATGATTCGGGCAATCATGTAGAAGTGCTGTTTGGCTGTCATAAAGGCACTGGTTGCGTGGAATTAGTGGACATTGATGATATTCAATTGGAAACTCGCACGACGTTTCATCCTGAACTAACTGGCAATGCACCAACCGCGATGCGCCATTGGATAAGTCTAATCAAAGGCGACAAAAAAGGTAAGCCGATGGCATGCAGTGAAGATAAAGAATATACCGCAAAAAATGGTGACGACTACATTCTAAGTTACTGTTACAGCGTCGATTAAGATAGTCATGATTGGATACAAAACCCCCGCACTTTACAGCGCGGGGTTTTCTTTTTCATCATAAAAGTCGTTTTCGCTTAGCCAGTTTATTTAAATTGGCATCACGCGGTTACGACCGAGTTGTTTTGCTTCATAAAGCTGTTTATCGGCTTTATTGATTAAGGCTTCAGGCGTATCACCCGGCTCAAACTCTGCTACCCCAAAAGAAGCGGTAATGCTGTGAACTTGTGTGCCTGAGCGCTTATCTCTGATACGCAGTTTTTCTATCATGCGGCGTAGTGTGTCTGCATATTGGCGAGCAATTCGCAGAGATTTGTTAGGTACAATTAA
The DNA here is from genome assembly GCF_033338615.1 of Vibrio sp. Vb1980. Classification (NCBI taxonomy): domain Bacteria; kingdom Pseudomonadati; phylum Pseudomonadota; class Gammaproteobacteria; order Vibrionales; family Vibrionaceae; genus Vibrio; species Vibrio sp. Vb1980. The sequence goes on along the minus strand of NZ_JAWOSZ010000004.1, from coordinate 225,377 downwards.
CGCGAATTCTTCACCACCAAAACGGTACGCACATATCCCATCTCGACAGCTTTGTTGTAGCCGGCGGGCAATGGCTTTTAATACTGTATCGCCAAAAAGGTGCCCGTAATTATCGTTAAATGATTTGAAATGATCGATATCAAGCATGATTAAGGTCATTGCCTGATTTGATGCAATAAGTGAAGAGAGATCTTTGTCAAATGCTCGGCGGTTGTATAGGTTTGACAAACCATCGAACAACGCATCTTGCTGTACTTCAGCCAATTGGTTTTTGAGGCGAGAAATTTCTTCACTCGCGTTAGTCAATTGGCTATTCAAAAACTTTGTTGAGTGACGAATTTCGTGTGACTCTGCGACAAGTTGACGAATCACCACCATCACTTCTTCAATGCTTAGGCTATTGTCCTCAACTTTTTCCAGTTTATTAAAGCTTTTGTCTACCATCTCAGAAAAGGAGGAAGTATCTGAAATCGTATCGCTCATTGAACTGGATACTTCATGTAGCAGAACTTCTACATTGGTTCTAAGATCTTCAAGGCTGGTTTCTGCTTTGCTGGCCACATAGTTGTTGTAAAGCTGCTTATTGGTTGCTGGCGGGCAAATACCGTAGTTTTCTAACACCGTGTCTAACTCAAAGTTGAGTTCTGGAATGGTCTTGTCAACGTAGGTATACCAAAGCGCGTAGTTGGCTGGCGTGGCAGCAACATGGTTTTTGATCATCAGTGGGACCGCTTTTTTTAAATTAGCGGTTGATTTCTTAAACTCGTCGGTCATTTCTGCGATGGTACTAGCAAAATGGGATTGGGCTTAGATTAACGGATATTAACTAATGTCGCTTTAATTTTTATCACTTTTGCATGGTTTATATAGAAAATGAGTGATTAAGATCGTGATCAATACCGTTGGATTCAAATTTTATAAAATATCAGTATGAAACATGTACAGGCATTTGGTGGTATTGCGTGTTTTGAGATATCCAGCAAATGGATTCCGTGTAAACGCTAGTAACCTAATGATCGTCAAACTCTCGTTTTCGTATAAAAGCAAGTAAATCAAAAGGCTTAACGTCAGGGTCTCCGTGAAAAGAACTCGTAGACGAAGAATTAACATCTGAGGGTGCGAATTGAAAAAGAAAATAGGACTTTATTGGTTCACGAACGACTTGCGATTGCACGACAACCCACTGTTGAAAAGCGCCAGTGTAGAAATGGACGAGTTAATTTGCTTGTATTGCTACCCTTCAATGACGCCTTACTTGCATCACTTTGCGCAGGAAGCCTCTTTCGGGCGCGCGAAATTGCAGTTTCTCGACTCATCGCTTAGTGAACTCAATCAATCTTTGAATCACCTTGGTCAGCGATTATGGGCGGTTGAACTAACGCCCGATCAAGCAATCAAGTATGCTGTTAATCGCTTCGGCGTCACACATATATATGCTGACGCCTTTCCCGGTTCGGATGAGCAACAAGCGTTAGATCGCGTAGCTGAAGGCGCTTCTCATGTAAAAATAAAACAGCAAGCAATCCGGACCCTGTTAAGGGAAGAACAACTGCCATTTGACTTGAGCAATCTGCCTACCACTTTCACGCAGTTTAGAAAGCAAGTTGAAGGTTTAGACATCTCTCGGCCCCACGAGAGTATCCGTTCGTTACCTCCAATTCCTTTAGGTGTGAATCTTCCTTCCGTTACTGCATATTACTTTGACGCAAAAGCTGCGTTTCATGGTGGAGAAAGCCGCGGGCTTGAACATTGTCGCCAGTATTTTGCTTCCACACTAGCCAGTGAATACAAACAAACACGCAACGGTTTAGATGGCATGGATTACTCCACCAAGTTCTCTCCTTGGTTAGCTCATGGGTGCGTTTCTCCGAAAACTATTTATGCCATGTTGAAACGTTATGAAGCGGAGAATGGTGCAAATGATTCAACCTACTGGATTTACTTCGAACTGCTTTGGCGTGAATACTTTTATTGGTATGCCCGTCGACACAAGCGACAGCTCTTCCGATTCGGTGGCATCCAAAATCGAGCACCACTCACCAGCTTTTATGCGCACCGTTTTCAACAATGGAAGAAAGGTGAAACGCCATTTCCTATCGTCAATGCGTGTATGCACCAACTTAATGAAACGGGTTATATGTCGAATCGTGGCAGACAGTTAGTTGCCAGTTGTTTGGTGCATGAGCTTGGCCTCGATTGGCGTTATGGCGCGGCGTACTTTGAGTCACAACTGGTCGATTACGATGTGGCATCAAACTGGGGAAATTGGCAATACTTAGCAGGCGTTGGTGCTGATCCGCGTGGTTCACGACAATTCAACCTCGAAAAGCAAACCGAAATGTACGACCCGCACATGGAGTTCATCGATAGGTGGCAAGGTCGTTGTCCTGGCGCGCATTTGGATAGTGTAGACATGGTCGATTGGCCGATTGTGATGGGCAGCAGTGACAAAGCTTCGTCATCGGAGAAACCGTAATGCAATTTGAAACCGTACGATTGATCTTGGGCGATCAACTTAACAGTGAGCACTCTTGGTTTCAGCAACCGGATGAGCAAGTGCTTTACCTGATTGCGGAGCTCAAGCAAGAGAATACTTACGTCACGCATCATATTCAGAAAGTGTGTGCGTTCTTTTCCGCAATGGAACAGTTTGCGAAAGAGCGTCAGAGTGAAGGTCACCAAGTTCTGCACCTCACGTTGGATGACACACAATCCTTCGACGATCTTGAGCAAGTCTTGCAACACTACGCGAGTGAAGTTGGTGCAAGTAAGTTTGAATATCAACGCCCGGATGAATACCGTCTTCTGGAGCAGTTAGCCAAACTAAAGCTTGATGGGGTCGTGACGCGTTGTGTCGACTCGGAACATTTTTTGTTGCCGTTTGAGGAAATAGAATCGCAGTTTCCTCAAGGTAAACACATCATGATGGAGCACTTTTACCGCCGTATGCGCAAGCGCTTCGACATCTTGATGCAAGACGGAAAGCCCGTCGGCGGAAAATGGAATTACGATGCCAATAATCGTAACAAGCTCAAAGCCAAAGACATTGAACAACTGCCACAACCTTTGATGTTCAGTACTGACATCCACGGCATTATTGAGCGGCTGGCACGACATGACATCAAAACCATCGGAAATCTCGAAGGGGACTTGTTGTGGCCGATTAATCGCGCGCAAAGCCTCTCTTTACTCGCGCATTTCTGCCAAGTCTGTCTGCCGTTATTCGGACGTTTTCAAGATGCCATGACAGGCCAGCACGACGCTAAGTGGAGCTTGTATCACAGCCGAATTTCATTCTCGCTTAACAGCAAATTACTGCACCCGAGAGAAGTCATTGATGCTTCACTCAAGGCATTTCATTCCAACGCGGACATCGACATTTCTCAAGTTGAAGGGTTTATTCGCCAAATCTTAGGATGGCGAGAGTACATCCGAGGCGTCTACTGGGCGAACATGCCTCATTACCCGAAAAACAACGAATTGGGCGCAGAAAGAAAGCTGCCAGATTTCTTCTGGAATGGTGAAACTAAAATGGCTTGTATGCGCAATGCGATTGGGCAGTCCCTCGATTACGCCTACGCACACCACATCCAACGATTGATGGTCACTGGTAACTTTTGCTTGCTAACCGAGATCGACCCAGATCAAGTGGATGAGTGGTATCTCGGTATCTATGTTGATGCGATTGAATGGGTCGAAATGCCGAACACACGTGGCATGGCATTGTTTGCGGATGGCGGCATTGTTGGCACCAAACCTTACGCGGCGAGTGGTTCTTACATCAACAAAATGAGCGACTACTGTAAGGGTTGCCATTACGACAATAAGGCGAGGAGTGGGGAAGGATCGTGTCCGTTTAACAGCCTTTATTGGCGCTTTATGAACAAACACGACAAGCGCCTCGCAGCCAATCCACGAATCGGGATGATTTTCCGCTCTTGGGACAACATGGAAGAACAACAACGCCAAGCGATTCTTGATACCGCAGAGCACTACATAGAAAACGTGGAGAACTTGTGATGGAAATACTCATCGTCGGTGGCAATGGTGGAATTGGTTTGGCGATGGTGAGAGAAGCCGCAGCTCGGTTTCCTCAAGCTCGCGTGCATGCCACTTATCGTAAGCAGCAACCAGATTGGCAACACCCAAATGTCGTTTGGCATCAAGTGGATGTATCGCAAGACGAGCAGGTAAAAGCGTTCAGTGAGCAGATTGAACACGTCGATTGGTTGGTGAACTGTGTTGGTATGTTGCACACCCAAGAGAAAGGTCCTGAGAAGAATCTTAGCTCGCTCGACGCAGACTTCTTTCAGCAAACCATCACGGTTAATACTTTGCCAAGTTTGCTGTTGGCGAAATACTTCACGCCCAAGCTAAAGCGCAGTACTGCACCCAAGTTTGCGACCATTTCGGCCAAAGTTGGCAGCATTAGCGATAATCAGTTAGGTGGTTGGTACAGCTATCGAGCATCGAAAGCCGCATTAAACATGTTCCTAAAAACCATGTCGATCGAATGGCAAAGAGTGGTCAAACATGGCACGGTGCTTTCACTTCACCCTGGCACCACAGATACCGCTTTGTCGGCACCTTTTCAAACCAATGTCCCAGAGGGAAAGTTGTTCACGCCAGAGCGAGTTGCTAAGGATTTATTAGGCTTGATAGAAAAAGCAACCCCGCAAGATAGCGGGGCGTTTTGGGCTTATGATGGGACGTTATTACCTTGGTAAGAGAACGCGTACAAACGTTAATACAAATGAAATAACATACTCCAGAGAGGGTCGGAGTGACCTACGTTTTCGTTGATTTATTTCTTCGGCAACGCTCAGAACAATAAACGATTTCCTCCCAATTTCGCGCCCACTTCTTTCTCCAAGAAAATGGGCGCTGACAGACCGGACAGACTTTCATGGGAAGGTTGGATTTAAAACCTTTCATCGCGCTGAATGTTCACTCCTAATTTGGTTAAAACTACTTATCAAATAGGTACAGGTAATCGCCGTAGCCTAAACTCGCCATCTTGTTCACAGGTACAAATTTCATCGCAGCAGAGTTCATACAATAGCGTAATCCCGTCGGCTTCGGACCATCTTTAAACACATGACCTAGGTGTGAATCACCAAACTTACTGCGGATCTCCGTTCTAGGGTAGAGCAGTTTATAATCGGTTTTCTCCACGATGTAACCCGGGTTAATTGGTCGAGTAAAGCTTGGCCAACCTGTGCCAGATTTGTATTTATCAGTAGAAGAAAATAGCGGTTCACCAGTCACAATATCCACATAAATTCCCGCTTCTTTGTTGTCCCAGTATTCATTATCAAACGGACGCTCCGTGCCTTCTTCTTGCGTCACGTAATACTGTAGCTCTGTTAAGTTTGATTTGATTTCAGACTGAGCAGGTTTACTGTACGCTTTCACTTTCGAAAGCAGCTTTTTTTCTTCAATCAACTGTCGAAGTGTTTTAGGACTTTCTTTTCGATCTTCACCAAATACTTCGTCGAGATATTTATCGCGACCTGATGCGTAGCGGTAGTATTTGTACTTCAAGCTACTCTTCTTGTAGTAATCCTGATGGTACGACTCCGCAGGGTAAAACTTTTCAAACTCGATCAGCTCTGTTTTCAACGGTTTTGGATAGATCATCGCCTTGTCGATTTCCATCATAAACTGCTTAGCAATCTGCTTTTGCTCCGCATTATGGTAGAAGATCGCTGGACGGTATTGAGGACCACGGTCAACAAATGAACCTTTATCGTCGGTAGGGTCGATATGACGGAAGAAGTAGTCCAGCACTTGCTCGTAGTTCACGACAGCAGGATCGTACTTCACCTCAATCACTTCAATATGACCAGATTTACCAGAAGAGACTTGGCGGTAAGTCGGGTTTTCAATATGACCACCTGAATAACCTGATACAACATCGATTACGCCGGGCAGTTGCTCTAAATCCGATTCTGTACACCAGAAACAACCGCCAGCTAGCGTTGCGATTCTTGTATTCTCTGAAGCCTTCAGCTTATCCATCGTATCGGCGGTACCTGTTTTACTCAATAGTAGAAACAAGACTGGAAGTGCGAAGGAGAAACCGGCCAATAACTTAGACATATTCTTCATAGCTACCTCATCGTTATTTTTGTAGAAAGTGTTACTTAAATAAAAAGTATTACGTATAGAGAAAGGTAACCGAGCGAAAAAATTACAGTAATGTTGAAAATTCCGTTGCCCTTTTATGCGATAGAGCTAAAGTATCGACAAGAAACACACCGCTAGTAAGGGCAACGATGCCTTGAATAAGCGATGCTAAATGAGGTAAATCATGCAAGCTGAAGTTAAATGGATAGAAGATTTTAAATTCCTTGGGCAATCTCAGTCGGGCCACTCCGTAGTGATGGATGGCAATGGTGGTGCAACCGCACCAAGCCCAATGGAAATGGTACTAATGGCTGCTGGTGGCTGTAGCTCTGTCGATGTTGTTGATGGTTTGAAAACAGCAGGCCAAAAGGTTTCGTCAGTTAATGCCAAGCTAACCACAGAGCGTCGTGAAACCGCGCCGCGTATCTTTACGCAAGTGAATATCCACTTTGAAGTGTCAGGTGACGAGCTTGACCCAGAAGTCGTAGCAAAAGTGGCGGCTGACTCGCTAGAAAAATACTGCTCGGTTTGCTTAATGCTAGGTGAAGGTGTTGAGATGACCCACAGCTGGGAAATTGTGTAAGCCGACAGACTCCACAAAATATAAAAACAGGAAAGAGAAAAGTCCGGGCTTTTCTCTTTTTTTATTTCGCAGTTCACGTACCTTGTGAAGAATCTGAAAGCAGTAATTGCAGGTTGTAGGAGTCTTCCAGTGACAGAACTAGAAAAAATGATGTCTGGCCAGGTCTTTGATGGCATGGACAAAGAAATTGACGCCATTAGAAGCCATGCTCTTCAAGCACTTAGAGCGCTCAATAATAACACCGACGAAAGTCAGCGCGACGAATTGCAAAAGCAGCTATTTGGCAAGGTAGGCCGTTGTATTGTCCAGGCCCCTTTTCATTGTGAATTTGGTAAGACCATCGAAATCGGCGAAGAAACCTTTATCAACATGAACGTGGTCATGCTCGATGGTGCCAAAATTACCATCGGGAACAACGTGCTCATTGGCCCGAGCGTGCAATTGTATACCGCTTCTCATTCTGTTGATTACCGAAGTCGCCGACGTTGGGAAACGTTTTGTAAACCCATCACGATTGAAGATGATGTGTGGATTGGCGGTAACTCCGTCATTAACCAAGGTGTAACGATTGGTGCTCGTTCGGTTATTGCGGCGAACTCGGTAGTCAACCATGATGTGCCGCCAGATTGTCTATACGGAGGCACGCCAGCTAAGTTGATTCGCCGTCTCAACGAAGAAGAGTAGAGGTTAGTATGCAATAACTCTGGCGATTAGAGAGTTCAGACTGAGCTCTCTTCGTCGAGTACATCGTTATATTTTAATGTTAATTCCTCACTCAATTGCTAAAAGAACGGCACCAATTGATAAAGTCAGGGCAACGACAACAGAGTTAACAATGATAATACCCAGTAATAGAATCGACAAATAACGATACCATTTTGGTACTTCTCTAGAAATATTAGGTAATTTTCGCTTTTCACCTGAGCTAGGTTGAACGATTAAACGAACAAACATCAATGTTCGGAAAAATGCGTAAGGCCACCCTGTGAATAAAGAAAGCTCAAATTCATTAAAATATGGTTTTTTAAAATAGTTCCCAACAATCTCCTTCGGCATCAGAAAGTGCATGACACCGATAAAAATGGTTTGTAAGAAAATAATAATCACACCAGTCATTAAAGTGTAAAAAAGAAATGTGATTACTTGCTGCATATAGACTCTATTCCAGTACTAGCGACTAAGTTTGGCTTGCTTTCAATTGAATTATAAAAGCTTTTTGCCACTTTACCGGATGCATAACCTACAGCCGTTGAACCGGCAGCGAGTACAATGGCAGTCCCCCAGCCAATAGGGTTTGATACTAAAAATAGACCGACTAACGCGCTGGTACCCATTCCTACAGCTGTGCTAGTTATTGACTCAACAAAAATTTCATTCTTCTCATGTTGGTCTTGTGTATTCGCAATCTGAATGCAGGAAGCCGTCAGACCAACACCGACTAAAACATGTCCGCCCACTTTAGATGCTTGAGCTATTTTATTCAGTTTTTCGGCTTGTTTAACTATATGAGCATTCGCAGGTAACCCTCCACTTCGAGCTATGCGAATAGACTGGTGAGTCGTTTTGTTGCCAAATAACAGCTTTTCCATAGGGCCAACATTTTTCTTTAGTAGGTCTAAATGTTTTTTACGTCGACCATCATATTGTCCTTTACTTATTACTCCGTTTTTATAGTTTGCGTAAAGGTCGTTGATGTTCTCAATGAGCTTAATATTTCCTTTACTCATCAAGTTCCCTGTAGCACCCATCAAGGTACCTCCTGGAATAGTAATCATATTGGCGTTGTTTTCTAACCATGCCAACGCCCAAAACATGTCAGCATGTTGCGGTGGAACTTGATTTGAGATTGATTTTGGAGGTTGATTGTAGCTGAGAAGATTGGGAGGCAAAACTTTATGGGGAGGAGAGCTGGGCATTTGAGGTTTAGACGCTGGGTAGGTCCCTAGCTTCGCGATACTTTTAGGAGGTAACGCATTGTTACTTTGAGTTTTAAGTTGAGAGCTTGATTTGGGTAGAGCTGATAACCAAATGATATCGCCAGCTCTAATGCGGTTAGGATCTGAAATATGCTTGTTTAATGTCATTATATGAGTCAGTACCATCTGATAGTCCTTGCTACCATATGGAGCACCATACATGTTTAATATAATTGATGATAAGTTATCATGAGTTTTTATTTTATACTCAAATAATCCCGACACAGAGCACCTCTAGCTAATAATTTGTTTGTGCAGATACTAACAAAAAACTATATTTAAAAAGGTTTATTTTTTGCATTCTAGACTTTCATTTTAAAAAGTTACAAATTAGCTGATGTATTTATTATTTGCATGAAATTGTTAATGTGATTTTTTACATTTAAAGTGTGATATCAAACTTGGTTGGATAAGTAAAGGTCATACATGATTTGCTAGTGATAAAAACCTGCGATAAAAAATACAAGTGCTAACATTGTAGAGTTTATGATAATTACCCATATTATTATGAAGGATAATAGGCGGTACCACCTAGGCCCCTCTTGGGATACATCAGGTAACTTTCGCTTTTCACCTGAGCTAGGTTGAACGATTAAACGAACAAACATCAATGTTCGGAAAAATGCTTAAGGCCAACCTCCAAATATAGTTGGTCGTGTATAAAATGGATAACGTGTAATGGCGAGATGTAAGCCTTGCACAACTAACAAAGGTTGGTTAAACAAGGCTAATAGTCGGTTATGGATGAATAACGATTTGTTGCTCCTCAGTCATCACAAGTATCGCTTTGCTTTGTTCGATAAGTTGGGCAGCATAAGAAGGGGTAACGGCCTGCATATCACCTTTAGATCGAAGAGTTAAAGACTCCCACGCTTGATCTCGATATTTCCCTGCTTGGGTGTATTGAATCAGTACTTTCATAGCTTCACGCTCCGGTGTGGTTGACGTGCTACTTAAGTTAACGATCTTAGGTTGGTTGCGCATCTGTTAAAAATGAAACATTAGTTTAACTAAATGTGCCTTTCCAAATATCTCGCATTGAGCAGAGCAATTTAGAATCCTTGTGATGGAAGGATGAAGAACACTCAATCTTTCGATTCATACTGCGCAATATAATGTTTGAGAGATTTGGTTTCCGCACTCTGAAACTCTTCATCGTGCATACGCAGTGCTTGGATACGGTCGAGGCGGAACTGGCGGTAGTCATCGCGCAATTCGCACCAGGCGACCAGCGTCCAGACTTTGCCCCAAAAGAACTGGCCTAACGGTTGGATTTTTCTTTCGGTCACCTGTCCGCTTTCATCTTGGTAATCCAAACTGACCTTAAACTGATGATCAATCGCGTGGCGCAGAAGCTGCCCTCGTTTGGCAGTCTCGGATTGGGTGTGATAATCGGGCACAATCAGCGGACAATCTTCCACTTGTTGTTTGAGCTTATCGGGCAATACCGAAAGTATTTTGGTGGACGCAGAGTGAGACGCTTCGGCGAGTTCAACATCCGACCAGGCTCGAACCATCCGCATACCCAGTTCAAGCGCCATCATCTCTTTTTCTGAGAACATCAAAGGCGGCAGATGAGAGCCAGCTTGCAACAGGTAGCCAGCACCTGCTTCACCTTGAATAGGAACACCAGAACTAAGCAACGACTGAATATCGCGATAAATCGTACGTTCGCTGACTTCCATTCTTTCTGCGAGCTCTTTCGCTGTCACGGCGTAACGCTTTGCGCGCAAAAGCGTCAGTAGCTCAAACAGTCGTTCTGATTTGCTCATGATGTTCCTTATCTAGACCTACTGGTTGTTAGTGGTAGTGCGGCTGATTACTTCTCTAGCTCACTGCACATTTTTAAGTTGTGATGTTTAAGCTCGAAGCTTTCGCAGTCAATCATTGATAACAGAGGCTGAAATTCAGCGGCTTGCTTAAGCTGTTTTCCCGCCTGTTTTGCATCGTCCATTGAACGCCAGTAAATGATGTCTGTCCACACATCGTCCGTCGCTTCGTGACTGAGTGAGCGATACAAAAAGCCTGGCAGATTCTTCACAAACGTTTGTGACTGTTTGGCAGCGGCGATCACGTCTTGCTCTGTTGTGCCTGTGGTTAGACGAAATTGCACAGTTTCGATAACGGTTTCCATATTGTGATTCCTTATTGGTTTTGGCGGATTGCCTGTTGAGTTCCAAATAAGGTTACGCGGATGGAATGTCAGAACATGTCAGTAGTGAAATCTCACTCACTTATCATCAATATGGTTATTTTTCTGGGCTGTTGTAACGATCCCAGTAAGGTAAATCTGTGCCGAGTTTTTCGCTGATAAAATCGATAAAGGCTCTTACTTTCAACGGCATGTGCTTGCGCTCAGGGAACACCGCATAAATGGCGTGTTCTGGTAGAGAATACTCTTCCATCACCGGTTTTAGATTTCCTGCGGCAAAGTCTCTTCCTGCAATAAACGTCGGCAGTTGCGCAATGCCCGAACCTCTTAACAGCAACTGGCGAATGGCTTCGCTGTTATTGACGATAAAGTTTCCTTTTGGAAGCACCTTGTATTCGCTGCCATTGTTGATGAACATCCATTCGACGCCGCCACGGAAATAGGAGTAGCGCAGGCAGTTGTGACCGACTAAATCACTTGGTTTTTGTGGTGTTCCAAACTCCGCTAAGTAATCTGGTGAGGCACAAAGCACACTTTTACAAGGGGCGAGACGTTTTGCGATTAGATTGGAAGAGGTGAGTTCACCAATACGGATCCCCAAATCAAAACCGTCTTTAACCAAATCGACCATTTTGTCTTCGAGGTTTAAATCCACTTCAATTTTCGGGTAACGAGCGAGAAACTCGCTGATCAAAGGCGCGATATGCAGCACACCGAAAGACATCGGCACGGTAATTTTGAGCCGACCTTGTGGAGATCCTTGCAGCTCCGATACCGCGTCCACGCCTTGCTGGGCCAGATTGAGCGCTTGAGAAGCGTACTCAAAATAGCGTTCTCCTGCTTCGGTCAGGCTCAGCTTACGCGTAGTTCGATTAAGGAGACGAATGCCCAAATCGTCTTCTAGTTGGTTGATGCGTTTGCTGATCGCCGATTTCGTCAGATTCAGCTGTTTGGCCGCAAGGGAAAAGCTGCCGCATTCGACAACAGCAACAAAAACGGGCAGGGAGGCAATCGCGTTCACATCAATCTCCTATTATCGTGAAGCATTTATTGTTGAGCACAAGGATACAATTAATTTCCAATTATAGAGATTATCTTCAAGAAGAAAACAATCTAGACTATGCACCAGTATTACGAACTTGATTTTGGGAAGAAGAAAATGAAGTACGATTGGATCCTGTTTGACGCTGACGAAACCTTATTCCACTTTGATGCTTTCAAAGGTTTGCAGCTTATGTTTTCTCGCAAAGGCGTAGATTTTACTGAACAAGATTTTGCTCATTACCAAACCGTAAACAAACCGCTTTGGGTGGATTACCAAGATGGCAAAGTAACGGCAGATGAGCTAAAACATAAGCGTTTTACCGAGTGGGCTGAGAAGTTGAATACCACAACAGCAGATCTCAATAGCGCATTTTTAGAAGCAATGGCCGATATTTGCAGCTTATTGCCAGGTGCAAAAGAGCTGATGGAAGCGCTGCAAGGCAAAGCTAAAATGGGCATCATCACCAACGGTTTTACAGAGTTGCAAGCGATTCGCCTTGAGCGTACAGGGATGACTGAGTACTTCGATAAAGTAGTGATCTCTGAACAAGTGGGCGTAGCAAAACCGGACTTAGGTATTTTTGAATACGCGATGCAGCAAATGGGCAACCCATGCAAAACGCGCGTACTGATGGTGGGTGACAACCTGCATTCCGATATTCTGGGTGGTAATAATTTTGGTATTGAAACTTGCTGGTTAAATACCACAGGCGCAAGCGTTGATGAGCGTATCGCACCAAATTACACCGTTGAGTCTTTGAGTGAACTAAAGAACATTTTGGTGGCGTAACCGAATCGGGTATTATTCCGCAGTAACCCTCGGAAAAATCAAGGAATAACCATGTCAGACATCAAACAGCTAGACAGCAAAGTCGTTTACCAGAATAAGTGGATGACGGTGCGTGAGGACAAAATTTTACGTCCGAGCGGCGCAGAGGGCATCTATGGTGTGGTCGACAAACCTGATTGTGCTGCGATTCTGGCTATCGATAACGGGATGATTCACTTGGTTCAGCAGTACCGTTACACCGTAGGTCAACGTTGTTGGGAGATCCCACAAGGGGCGTGGGAATCAAATCCAGATGCGGAGCATCTTGAGCTTGCCAAAGGCGAGCTGCGTGAAGAAACGGGCATGCAGGCGAGCGCTATGGCGTATGTCGGCGCGCAGTTTATCGCATACGGCTTTTTGAATCAGACATGTCACGTCTACTTCGCCACTGATTTAACGGACGTGGGTAATCAACTCGACAGCGAAGAAGAGGATTTGATCACTCGCGCTTTTTCTGTTGAGGAGTTCGAACAGATGATGATCGACAGCACGATCAAAGATTGTGTCACCATCGCCGCTTATGGTTTGGCGAAGCTGAAGAAATTCATTTAGTTATCCATGACGATTTTTTAATGAAAACAGCGGCCTAGTGCCGCTGTTTTTAGTTTGGGTGAGCTCGTTGAGCCATCGCTTACTCGTCGATTTTCTTACCTAAGATTTCCACTTGCGCTTTTTTGGTCACCCCCGCGACTTGCAGCGCAGTGCTGCCAACCGATTCATAGTTCAACTCGATTTTGTCTAACTTCGCGTTATCTTTTGTTGGTAGGCTTAAGCTTCTTGATGACATGCCTTTAGTCAGAACCCCTAAACTGTCGAACGTCTTTTCCTGACCATCTTTCATGATTACTTTAACGCCTTTCAGATCGACCGTACCTTGCGTACATTTGATTTTTATGTGGCTGAAACGAGCGTTAGCAAATGGTGACAGTGGATTGACTGTGTCGGTTTCCGATTTAAAACTGACGGTCTTATCTGCAATCTTCTCCCAATCGTTGTCTCCTGCAACCGATTGGAAAGAGGCTACAGCCGCTAAAAGACAGAGTGCGATGGTGTTGAACAGTTTCATAGCTTTTCCTTACCTTAGGTTTAGATATTCTGTTTAATCAGTTCGATGACGTGTGTGACTTCGTCTTGAGTTAAAGCCCCTTCTTTCACGAATAAAATTTCGCCTTGTTTATTTTGTACGATAATCGCAGAACTTTCTTGCTGCAGATCCCAAGTTGTTGCTAATACGCCATTTTTGTCTAACACCATGGAAGACCAAGAGAATGTCTTTTTGCTGTCCTCTGCCGACGATTTTACAAATGTACCGGTTCCCCAGATGGCGTCTTCTTGGTTGATCACGGTTGTGGTCTGATACTGATCTTCAGGAAAGTGAGCGGCAGTGATTGCTGACATCAGCGGCGCGTTCATCTCTTTGGCTTTACTACGACCTGCAATGGCTTGTATCACACGGACTTTGCCTAACATCAGCTGAGTTGCCCAAGGTTGATAAGCCACATCGTCTTCTTGCAGCGTCATTTCGCCATAGGTATCAATGCTGACGGATGGGGTAGTTTGACCGACAGAAAGGTTATGAGAGAAGGCGAGTGTCGGGGCGAGTGCGAGTAAGAGTGACAGAACAGATGGAGTTTTCATTGGGGGTTCCTGTAACTAAGTGAGGTTAGAGCGAATCAAAATAAGGGGCAAATACGATGCCCCTTATCGGATTTGGCGATTAGTTAGAAAGTACAACGCGCGCATTTAACGGTTGCAGCGGACGATTGTTTTGTCCCATGACTTCCATCAGTTTCGCGGCTTGATCTTTGGATAAGGTTTGAGTGTCTTTAAGCACAAACCAGCGCACACCTTCTGAACATGGCGGTGTGGTTAAAGAGCCGTTAAATCGATAGTAGTTTGCAGTTTTTGGCAGTAAGTCTTTAATCTCAAACGTATCTTTAAAGAAAGTGGTTTGATTCTCTTGTGGGATTGCGTTGATCAGTTTAGACAGTGCTGCGTTTTGATCGCCAGCATCAAACATCACCGAAATTACCGCCAACTCGCCATCTGCGTTGGCGTGCACAAAGTGCGCTTCAAGTGGATATTGGCGGCCTTTGATTTGGTTTTCTGAAGGTGTGTGGAAATGGAACTGTTGCAGCTCGAACGTCTCGCCATCGATGGTGAAGCTGTTACGTCCGTTCACTTGCGCTTGCAGCGTATGACCATTGTTGGTTAAACCAATGACCTGACCAGTGTACGAAAGGTTCAGTGCTTCCAGTTTTGCATCGGCTGGGTTGTCGATGTTGATTGGGCTTTGGTTTTTCGTGGTTGCGCAGTCTTTGGCGATTTCTCCCCAGTGCTCTGGCCCGTGTTTGTCATTGCCATAGCCCCATTCAGAAGCCTGAGCCGCGCTTAGAGTGAGAAGTGAGAGTGAAAAAGCAAGTAGTGTTTTGTTCATAATAATGTCTCTGTTCGGTCGCTTCGATAAGCGTTGTTACAAGGCAATGACCTAGAGGTTTGATCACTGCCTGACAAATTAGAAACGGTGGCTGAGTTGGGCACCAATTAGGAACGCGTTTGAATGGGTAACGCCCGTCACCATCGGTGCAGGAACACCTTCATACGCGTACTCTTCTACGTTGACATCTTCACCAATCAAGTACGTCATGCCGATGTCAACCGTGGTATCTGATGACCATTGGTAAGAGGCCCCCGCAGATAACCAGTGACGGTTCGAATCTGGGATAGAAAGCGAAGTCAGCTCATCGACAGGTGTTTTGTCGAACATGTAACCCGTGCGAAGTGTCCAACGTTCATTGGCGTACCAAGTCGCACCGATGGAGTAGTGCGCGGAGTCTTGCCACTGAAAATCTTTTAGCAACTGATCATCAGCTTTCAAGCTGTCAAATGCTGACCAACCAATCCACTGCACAGAATAGTGCAGGGCAAATTTAGGTAAGACGCGGTGATAACCGGAAAACTCCGCAATATCCGGTAGCGGCATAGCAAGCGAGTCGTACGATTCGCCAGCAAAGTGGATGTCGCCCTTGGCATTTATGTTAGGGCTGTGCTTGTAGCTTAAACCTAAGCGATGACGTTCGTTAAACTCGTACATCATGCCAATATTCGCACCAAGCCCAATGCCGCCCGCTTCCACATCAAGTGCGTTGCCTTTTACGGATCCACAGCGTTGTTCTAGTTCGTTTCCAAGTATGTTCCCACCAACGCAAACACCCACGTCCATATCGCGGTACAGCTCACCAGAGCCGTAAATCACATCAATACCACCACCGATACTAAAACGGTCGTTCACCTTGTATGCCAAGCTTGCGCCAAGGTTGACACTCGCTACGCTGGTGACACCGCCAAAAACAGGTGCGCCATAGTTTGGTTTAAACTCCATGTCGGTTCCGAAGTTGGAATATGCCGATAAGCCTAGATACCAGTCGTCGTTGATAGGGTGAATAAAGTAAAAATTGGGTACAACGGCTGGTTGACCAACGCCATCGACGTCATCAATGTCGGTCACGGTTTGAGAGAAGGACGGGGTAATGTCAACTTGAGGGGACGGAGGAAAACCGCCCATACCAACATTGACATCTGCATTAATGTTAGCTCGATGATATTGCGCATTTTTAACGGTAACGTCAGGTTTGACGTAAGTGACACCGAACGATAAGGCATTTTGTTTAAACAGCGTCATCGCTGCGGCGTTGCGGCTGACTACAGATGCATTATCACCAATGACGGCATCACCAGCAAAAGCACGACCAAGACCCGTCGCAGAATGTTCGTTAATTTGAAAACCACCGGCATACGCCGTCGAGGAGGCTAACCCGATTAATAAATAAATCGGTGAAAGAGTTAATTGTCGCTGCATGTTTTTCTCATGAATTAATTAGAAGTTGTATTGCAACTAAAATTAGTAAAATAAACAAATCTGACCAGTGTATTTAGGAGTAAAACTAACAGTGTGCTGACAATAAGTAAATTTAACTTAATAAATATTTATTGTTGAATTTATTAATGCTTCATGGCGTGAATATAGTAGTTATTTTAAGTGTAAATTAAACCCTGAACCTCTATTTTTATTTTTGCGGTATTACTTCTCTATTTTTATTGTGCTGACTGTTCCCTAACAAATAGAGGGAAATCCAGCGATAAAGTGTACGTGATGGAAACTCTGAGTCATTTGTATTTCCATTGCATCCCAACGTTGGTAGTTCGAATCAGCAAGAGAACTATCGTTTTAAACCCACATGACACACTCCTCTCGGTCTTACCTGTGTTATGTGGGTATTTTTTATTTAACTTGCCACTTAACTCCTCTTGAAATTCAATAATTAAAAATGGCCATAATGAAATTTTAATGGATTGCATATTTAATAAGTTAAGATTTTTACTGGTTTGTTGATATTTAAAAGTTTTGTTTATAATACTTATAACTTGAATTTCTATATTAAAAATGGTCTTTGCTATACGTATTGAATAATAAAGTTTTGAAGTGACTATAATATCTCTGATTTTTCACGTTAGTGAAGTTATTCATTCAGTTTCTTGACGTTAATTTACCTATCTTTACGTATCGTACTCTGTACGGCTAAGACAAATAGCAGTATAAAATCAAAACGATTATTTACTTCACTCCTGCTATGAAACTCAATAAAAAATGGCTCGTTTTGTGTGGCCTACTTGCTATTGGTGCTGGTGGTTATCACTATCTGCAACGTCCAGAACCCATTTCTCCTTACGCGACAGAAGTCGTTCGCAAAGGCAATATCGAAAAGGCGGTATTAGCTAACGGCATGTTGCAAGCGTCCAAATTGGTGAATGTAGGTGCGCAAGTATCTGGGCAAATTCAACGCCTCGCTGTGAACTTAGGGGATGAGATAAAACAGGGGGACTTGATTGCACAGATTGACAGCCTGACTCAGCAAAACAGCCTCAAAGAAGCCCAAGCGTCTCTTAATAGTCTCAACGCTCAGTACCAGGCAAAGCAAGCGCAGATTAAACAAGCAAACTATGAATACGTGCGCCAAAAAGGCATGTTGGCAGCGAAAGCGAGCTCACGAGCTGATTACGAGAATGCCGAAGCGACGCTCGCCATCTACAAAGCTGAGTTAGCGCAACTGGATGCTGAAATCGAGAAAGCCAAAATCAACGTCGACAATGCGCAGTTAGATCTCGGTTACACCACCATCAACGCACCGATGGATGGCACGGTGGTCTACACCGCGGTGGAAGAAGGACAAACCGTAAACGCCAATCAAACCACGCCAACTATTATCGAGTTAGCCAAGTTAGATACGATGACGGTGAAAGCCGAAATTTCGGAAGCCGATGTGATTTTTGTTCACCCAGGCCAAACGGCGCTGTTCACCATTTTAGGCAAACCGAATCAGCAGTTTAAAGGCACATTGCGCGCGATTGAGCCGGGGCCAACCATCATGGATGGCGATGATAGCGATCTGAGCATTTCAGATAGCGACGCCATTTACTACAACGCTGTATTTGATGTGAAGAACCCGCAAGGTATTTTGCGCATCGGCATGACTGCGCAAGTTTCGATTGTCCTTGAGCAATCGGAAAATACCTTGATTGTCCCTTCACAAGTGCTGCAAAAATCTGGCGGCAAAGGCAACTATACCGTGCCAGTGCTTGAACAGGGCCAAGTGGTGCAAAAGCCCGTGACAGTGGGTATTAACAACAAAGTGAACGCAGAAATTCTCTCAGGTTTGAAGGAGGGCGACCAGGTTGTTCTTGGCAATGCTATGGATGGAGAATCATCAAGCCGAAGTGATCGTCGTCGATCTCCAATGAGGTTCTAAGATGAGTGACGTGCTTTTAAAAGTTGAGGATTTAACTCGACGTTTTGTCTCTGGCGACGAGTCGCTTACCGTGTTGAACCACATTAATTTAGAGATAAAACGCGGTGAAATGGTCGCGATCGTGGGTGCATCGGGCTCAGGTAAATCGACGCTGATGAATGTGCTCGGCTGCTTGGATAAACCGTCCAGCGGTCGATACTTCATTAATGGGCAAGATGTCTCGACGTTGGAATCCGACCAATTGGCGGAACTGCGCCGCGAGTATTTTGGCTTTATATTCCAGCGTTACCATCTGCTGGGGGATTTAACCGCGGTGGCAAATGTGGAAGTACCTGCGGTTTATGCGGGAGTTCCTCATCGTCAAAGAGCGGAGCGAGCGCAGTCACTGTTGGCTCGCTTGGGGCTGGAAGATCGTTTGACTCACAAGCCCAGCCAACTGAGTGGTGGCCAGCAACAGCGCGTGAGTGTTGCTCGTGCACTGATGAACGGTGGTGAGGTGATTCTCGCCGATGAGCCCACTGGCGCATTAGACAGTCACAGTGGGCAAGAGATGATGGCACTGCTTAAAGAATTGCATCAACTTGGGCATACTATCATCTTAGTGACTCATGATATGAACGTGGCGAACTTTGCGGATCGCATCATTGAAATCAAAGATGGTGAAATCATTGCAGATACGCCAAATGCACAAGTTGTAATCAATGAGCAAGCAGCAAAGACACCGAGCGCGTCTTTTCATCGCCCAGCGCAAGCCGCCAGTAAGTGGTGGAAGTGGGACAGTTTTATTGACGCGCTAAAAATGGCGCTGCTGGCGATGTCTAGCCACAGAATGCGCACGTTTTTGACCATGCTCGGCATCATTATTGGTATAGCCTCGGTGGTTTCCGTGGTGGCACTAGGTAATGGTTCACAACAGCAAATTTTGTCGAATATTTCATCCATGGGAACAAACACCATTGATGTCAGGCCGGGCAAAGGGTTTGGTGACCGCCGCTCCGGACGAGTGAAAACGCTAACCGCCGACGATGCTAAATCGTTGGAGAGTCTACCTTTTGTCGACAGTGTCACGCCGTCTTTATCCAACAGCTTAACCGTGCGTTACGCCAATCAGGATGTAACCGCGTCTGTGGAAGGGGTTGGGGAAGATTATTTCCGTGTGCGCGGTTATGAGATCGCCAAAGGTCAGTTTTGGGATGAAGAGAGCGTGAACTCACTCGCCCAAGAAGCAGTGATTGATGACAACACCAGAAAGGAAATGTTTGCGGATAGAAATCCGATTGGTGAAGTGATTTTTCTTGGTTCATTGCCAGTGCGTATTGTGGGTGTCACGCAGAAAAAAGAAGACGCGTTTGGCAACAGCGACGCGCTGAAAATTTGGGTGCCATACACCACCATGTCTGGGCGCATGATGGGACAACGTTACCTCAACGGCATTACTGTACGGATTGATGAGAACGCCCTAAGCGCAGCGGTAGAACAGAGCATCATCAACTTGTTAAAAATGCGCCACGGTACAGAAGATTTCTTCACGATTAACACTGACACCATTCGTCAGAGCATCGAGAAAACCACCGCAACCATGACGTTACTGATCTCAGCGATTGCGGTGATCTCCCTAATTGTCGGCGGAATTGGCGTAATGAACATCATGTTGGTGTCGGTGACAGAGCGCACGAAAGAGATCGGTGTGCGAATGGCTGTGGGTGCGCGGCAAGCGGATATTTTGCGTCAGTTTTTGATTGAAGCGGTACTAGTGTGTTTGTGTGGTGGCATTGCTGGTATTGGCTTGGCGTTTTTGATTGGTTTTGCATTCAGTACAACTGGCAGCAGCTTCCAAATGATTTACTCAATGAACTCGATCATCTGGGCGTTTATTTGCTCAACGTTGATTGGCATCGCTTTCGGCTTTTTACCCGCTCGCAATGCCGCCAAACTCGATCCGATAGAAGCGCTAGCGAGAGACTAAAAATGAGTAACACAATGAAATTCAAAACTCGATTGGTCGCAGCTGCCTTAAGCGCAGCGTGGTTGTCAGGTTGTGGGTCGCTTATGCGTAGCGACTATCAAGCTCCTGCGGTGCAAGTGCCTGCAAGTTGGCAGCAGATGCATGTTGCGGGTGATGTCAGTATGGATCCTTGGTGGTTGGCGTTTAACGACCCAACGCTTAATCAATACATTACTCAGGTGTTGGCTCAAAACAACGATTTGACGCTGGCAACGCTAACGCTAAAGAAAGCGCGTTTACAGCTGGGTTTAGCGCAAGATGACCTTTTCCCTACGTTGAGTTCTTCCACATCAGGACAAGTTCAAAAATCTCTTGATGGCGGGGAATCGGCAGATAGCTACAGCACTAACTTGTCCGTCAATTACGAGTTGGATTTGTGGGGAAAAATCTCGGCAGACGTTGACCAAGCCAAGTGGGCGGCGATGGCAAGTCAACAAGATCGCGAGGTGACCGCACAAAGTTTGGTCGCAACGACGGCATCGTTATATTGGCAAATCGGTTATTTGAAACAGCGCTTAAACCTCAGTCAGCGTAATGTGGCAGACGCAGCTCAAACGCTACAATTGATTGAAAAACAGTACCAACTTGGCGCTGTGGATCAGTTAGATGTACTTGAAGCCAAACGTACGTTGGCAAGCTTACAAGCACAGCAAAGTGAATTTGAACAGAGTTTACTTGAGGCAAACAACGCCTTTGCGATTTTGTTCAATCAACCGCCGAAGAGCATCAGTGCAACCATCCAAATGCTGCCTGAAGGCGATATGCCATCGTTGAGTGTTGGTGCTCCGTCTGATTTATTGATCCGCAGACCCGACATTAAAGCAGCGATTTATGAAGTCAAAGCGGCGTTAGCAAATAAAGACGCAGCAGATTTGGACTACTTGCCCAAGCTGACGCTCACTGGGGCTTTGGGGGGATCGTCACAAGCGCTCAAAGACCTGCTTTCCAACCCGATCGGCAGTTTAGGTGCGGATATGACGCTACCGTTTTTGCAGTGGAATGAGATGAAAAACAGCCAAGCCATTGCCGATGTAGACTATCAATCGGCCATTGTGAGCTATCGCCAAGTGTTGTACGCCGCATTCCAAGATGTCGAAAATGCCTTGTCAGCACGCGAAAAATTGAAGTATCAGGCGGCGCGTTTACAAGAGCAATATGATGCCGCAAGTGCTGCTGAGTCCATTTATGCTGCGCGGTATCAGTATGGCTCGACATCGATCATGGACTATTTGAATGCACAAGAAGATACCAGAAACGCGCAAGCTTCTTTGTTGGCAAACCGCTACAACCAGTTTCTCACTCAGGTTACGCTTTACCAGTCTTTAGGAGGAACCGACGTTGCGCCGTTGTAATTAGGGATCAGCGCACACTAGCGAAGCGTCATGCAACAAAGCCTTTTTTGAAGGTATTACTGGTCCCATCAATGGGACCAGTAATAAAAGCTTAAGTTACTTGGCGAACTTCTTGAAAGGTGCATCAACCGGGGTGTCAGCTAGGTGATTGGTGTAGTTACTCATCACTTTTTGCGCTAGACCAAGTACAATTTCAAGCAGTTGCTGCTGTCCGTAACCTGCCGCAAAGAATTTCTCTATCTGAGACTCTTCCACTACACCACGTTGACGCACCATTTGAAGCGTTGTTTCTCGTAGTGTTTCAAGTTTTTCGTCTGCCAATGGTGTTTGGTTGACGAGAGCATCAACAATCTCCTGATCCACTTTCATTGACGCCGCGATCGCACTATGAGCAGGAACGCAGTAGTGACAACCATGTTCAACGTTGATGGTTTGCCATACGACGGTCAATTCTTCTGCGTTAAATGATGTTTGTTGAAAGAGCTCATGCACAACTTGATAACCCTCAAGCAAGGTTGGCGCTTCAGCCATAACAGCATGAAGATTTGGTAGCATGCCAAACGCTTTGACTGAATTTTCAATCAGATGCTTTGATCCTTCGGGTGCGTTTTCTGCGGTATACAGTTTAAATTCTGCCATGTTTAAATCTCCTGTAATTGGATATGAACGAATTAGGCAAGAACAGGATAGTTGATTTTGAGCGGTCGCTCAATATAAAATTGAGCATATGTTCAAAATTGATAATTGCTCATGGCGAATACAAAGAAATTCCAACGTGATGAAGTGGTGAAAGCCGCCTCGGATCTATTCTGGAAGAAAGGTTTTCATGCAACATCTACACGTGATTTGCAAGATAGCGTTAATCTGCGTCCTGGAAGTATCTATGCGACGTTTGGGTCAAAAGAGGGGCTATATTGTGAAGCGCTAAAAATGTACGTTGCGAACTTACAAGCCCTGTTTGAGTTGCATTTAGCTCAGAACACAACGGTTCTAGATGCAATAGAAGCTTTCGCGATTGATGTGGTTATCAATCAGCGAGACTCCAATCCCAGTGAAGTGTGCATGTTAGTCAAATCAGCAAGTGAATTTGCTGAGGATTTTAATGCGCTGCGCAATCAAACAAACAGCTTAGCAAACCAATTTGAATCTTTTCTTGCAAAGCTGTTTGAGCGAGCAATCGAGAATGGCGAAATTGAAGCCCAGGATACATTGCTTCTTGCTCAGTTGTTCCAGGTTCAGTTTACGGGTATACGAGCCTACTCATACCGCAGTGATGATGAAACCTTAAAGACGTTGATCTCTATTATGATGAACAGCTTCCGCGGTAACGTACCAAAACAGAACGCTGAATGAGACTGCTCAAAGTCAACGTCTCTAAATCAACGGCTTGAACTAAGCGAGCTCAAATAAACCCGTTATCAGGGGTCGATATCGATAAAAAATGACCACGAAGCATCGTGGTCATTTTTATGCAGATTAACTTGCAATGAACAACAACGGCTTATTAAAAGCGAAACTCTTCTAAGTTATTGCTGCTTTCTAACATTTTTTCAGCCACATAACGATGCGTTGCTGTGGTTGGGTGAGTCACATCCCAGAACACGAACTTATCTGCGCCAGATGCTGCACATTCAGAACGTAATGAGTGAGTGTACATGTAGTCAACAGAAGATGAACGGTTGATGTCTAAGCAAGGGTCGCTTGCATTTACGAAACCGTGTTCTTCTGGTGCCGAGGTTAACTTCTCAAACAGTGCGTGTGTATCAAACAATGCGATGTTGTAGCCTTGGGCTTTGTAGTACATCGCTTGTGCTTTGATGAACTCGTTCATCTTCAATACTTTCGCACGAATCGTTTCAATTTCTTCCTGTGTTGAGTATTTGAACTGTGGTGCTTTGGTTGCATCAGGCAGTGTCATCAACATGAAGTTCTTCGCGCCAGCGTCTGTTAAACGAATCAGAGCTTCAGCGTAATCCGCTTTTACTTCCGGCACGCTACGGTTGTAGTTCATGAAATCATTTAAACCAAACTCTAACGTAAACAATGTGTTAGCAGGGTTGTAGTTCTTCGCCAGCTTTGTGTAGGTTAAGTAAGAAGAAACTTGTTCGCCGACACCAGTTAGCGCGATGTATTGGTTTTCACCTGCTGCGCCACCAACTGCCCAGTTGTATAGCGGTAAGTTTTTGGCTTTAGCAACGTATTCCGTCCAAACAAAACCGTTTGAGAAGTGACCCAAGAACCAGCTATTCGGGTTAGGGAAGCGCCATTGGGACGCGTTAAAGATGTTGCCTGTATCAGACAAGCTATCACCCAAAGCCACTACCTTGTTGATTTGATCTGGTTGCATTGCAGCATCATTGCTCCAGATCGTGTGGTTATAAGAATAACGATTGTCAGCAGCAAAAAATGTAATGTCTGCGTTCTCGCTCGCTAGATCTAGTGTTTCTTCACAACGCTGGCGAATTACGTTTTGTGAGGTATTGGTGTAGAACATGTTTTTAAATGAGACAGAGCTCCACCAATAACCATCGATAGTGAAGTCACTACCATCTTGGTTTTTTGCCCATTTCCAATCGGTAGCCGCATCGTCCTTAGAGTGGCTCGTACGATACCAGCATCGAACGTACGTATAAGTTTGATTTTCTTGCGCGCTAACCACTTCAGCCGCAGAAACCATTGCTGGTGATAAAGTTGGCTCCTCTGCAATGGCGGAGGCAAGCGGAAGTAATGCAGTTAATAGTGTGATTGTTTTTTTCATCATTCACTCTTCTTGTAATGGTTATTGTTCCGAATGCGTGAATACGCTCGGCTATAACAGTATTTAGATGAGAATTTTTCTCACTAAACCTTCTAATTCTG
The DNA here is from genome assembly GCF_033338615.1 of Vibrio sp. Vb1980. Lineage (NCBI taxonomy): Bacteria > Pseudomonadati > Pseudomonadota > Gammaproteobacteria > Vibrionales > Vibrionaceae > Vibrio > Vibrio sp. Vb1980. The sequence continues at coordinate 200,641 of NZ_JAWOSZ010000004.1, read as the reverse complement.
AGTAAATGCTCAAGACAGTCAACAACTAAATATTCAATATTTCAGTTTTGGCACCACGGTCAAAAAATCCATTCAGCATAGCAATCGATTAAATGGGTGATATTTAGAATAATTACTCACTAACATTAATTTAACATTCACTTTTTGTTAATTAAGTAATTGCTTTATAAGGTTTTGTCGGTGATTTTTAATGTTAACTTAAAGTGTTTATTGAATGATCTTTTGTACAAATTTGTATATTCATGAAACAAATTGTTTGGCATTTTTGCTCTGTAAACTATAGCTGAAGCTCTCATGCAAACATCATGATGATGACTTTTCATGAGAATATAGTGAATAAAAATTAGCTCAAATAAGGAATAGGGCAAATGCACTACACAACAAGTAAAAAACAAGGCTTATTTTCGTTGTCTGCCGTAGCAATAGCACTGACCACTTCGATGTCAGCGTTTGCGGCTCCACCAATGGGATTTGATGAATCTAAGTTACCGACGAAGTACATCGTCAAATTCAAAGAAGATGCAGTCAGCCGTTCTTCAATGGGTGGTAACTCATTCTGGGGGCCACGAATCGCGCAGGAGTCTGTTCTAGAACAGGTGAAGGCACGTAAGGTGGAAAAACTGGGCAATCGCGCCATTTACAGCGTTGAACTGGATGGCGATGACTTAGAGCCGCTTCGCAATCGTAGTGATGTGGAATACGTGGAAGTCGATCCACCTCGCTATTTGCTCAGCGAAACTACCCCATGGGGATATGAAGCGGTTAATGCTCAACTGCTAGCTGACTTCAATGCGGGTAATCGCACTGTATGTATTATCGATTCAGGGTACGACATTTCGCACAACGACCTAAGCGGTAACCGCGTTGCTGGTACTAACGATAGTGGTACGGGATCATGGAGTGATCCGGGTAACAACAATGCCCACGGTACTCACGTCGCGGGTACGATTGCTGCGATTGCCAACACCGAAGGTGTAAAGGGTGTGATGCCAAACCAGAATGTGAATTTGCACATCGTGAAAGTATTTAACGAATCGGGTTGGGGTTACTCATCTGGGCTTGTTAAAGCAATCCAGACCTGTGCCGATAATGGTGCTAACGTTGTGAACATGAGCCTTGGTGGTAGTCAATCAAGCCGAACTGAGCAAAATGCACTGCAAAATATTTACGATCAAGGCGTTCTATTGATCGCCGCTGCGGGTAATGATGGCAATACAGCGCACAGCTATCCAGCTTCTTATGACTCAGTGATGTCTGTTGCGGCCGTTGATAATCAAAATGATCATGCAGCGTTCTCACAATCTACTAATCAAGTTGAGATCTCAGGCCCGGGTGTGGCGATCTTATCAACGGTTACGGTAGGTGAAGGTAAACTTTCTGATATTACCTTGAATGGTGTCAGTCAGTTTGATCGTGGGATTGTTCCTCACAATCGTTTGATCAATAACGGTTCTTCGTATGTTCCGGATCCAATCGCGGGTTCAGTAACGGCAACGCTAGATAGCTGTGATGTCTCTGGCGGTAACGTTAACTGTGGTGATATGTCGGGCAAAATTTGTTTGACTGAGCGTATTGGCAACCAGTCTTCAGGAAACTACCCTGAAGTGGATGCGGTTCAGGCTTGTTACAATGCGGGTGCGCGAGCTGCAATCGTATACAGCAACTCTGAACTACCTGGTTTACAAAACCCATTCTTGGTAGACACAAACAACGCTTATCGTATGGTTTCGGTAACGGTTGATCGTGCATTTGGTCAAGAGCTGTTGGGGTATGTTGGTCAGGAAATTACTGTTGCAACAACCTCTGGTGAAGATTACGAATACTACAATGGTACATCAATGGCGACACCGCACGTAACGGGCGTAGCTGGCTTGGTGTGGAGTTACCACCCAACCTGTACAGCAGCGCAAGTGCGTAATGCCCTAGTGAAAACTGCAACAGATATTGATGTTGCTGGTCGAGACAACCGTACTGGCCACGGCCTAGTTAATGCTGAAGCGGCGAAGCTGTTCTTGGACGCTGGCTGTAATGGACCTGATGGTGGTAGCTCTTCGGATTCTAGCTTCTCAAATACCAGCCCTGTCGCGATTCCAGATAATAAATCTTCTGGCGCAATCAGTGCAGTAGAAGTCGATCGCTCTGGTGATTCAGGCACAGTAAGTATTGACGTTGATATTAGCCACACTTACATCGGTGATCTACGAGTGACTTTAACGTCACCGACTGGTGGAGAAGTTGTACTTCACAATAATACCGGCGGCAGCGCTAACGATATAAAAAATACGTTCCAAGCGGACTTCTCTGGTTTTGAATCACAAGGCACATGGGAACTTAAAGCGGTGGACAATGCCAGAAGAGACACAGGCACCATCAACAGTTGGACTCTGACCTTTCAATAAGGAGTGACTATGAAGAAGTTGACCTTACTTTCTTTGTCTGCGGTAGGCGCTACCGCACTATTGGCAATCGGACTGAGCTCAAGCAGCTTGGCAAACAATCAAGGATTTCCTCTCGTGGATGAACGCCAAGATCAAGCCGAGCAGCAACCTGCGCGCTACTTTGTTAAGTATCATGAAGGGAAAGAGAGCGAAGTGAGAGCGCTTCTTCGTCAGCACAACATTGAAGTGGTCGACGCTCTGGTGAAACAACACGTGTTGGTTGTGGTGGGTGAACAGGTGGAAGTCGATAAGCTCGCGGATCACGATGCGGTCGAATACACCGAGCAAGAGCCGACAAGAAAGCTGCTATCTAACGGAACTACGCTTCAATAAGCCAAACTTCCTTGAGATAGTGCCAAAAAGAAACACGCCCCTCACGTGAGGGGCGTTTGTTTCATTTGTTAGTGGAAGATGAAGATTACGGACGTTCACCTGCTGCTAGACGACGTTCGATATCTGCAACCACTTCTGGGAAGTCAGCAATGGTGTCGATGAGATAGTGCGGCGAGCTCTTGATCAATTTTGCACGCGCTTTTTCACGAGCGGCATCAAGCGTTGCTTCGTCCGCGGCTTGGTATTCTTCAAACGTTAGACCCGCTTCGTTACCAGAAAGCAGCAAACCAACGGTCCACATACCGGCGTTGTGACCTTCATCGATGCCCGGTGCTGCGTCATCCACTTTGATGCACGCATTAACGTCAGTTACATTCAGCTCAATCACATTCTTCAGTGCCATAAATGGTGCCGGGCGACCACCTTGAGGCAGGTCATCCGTTGCTACCACGTAATCCGGTTTGTAGCCGTAATCCGCTGCAACAGGAATCAGCACATCCATCACTTCGCGAGGGTAACCAGAACAAGAACCGATCTTGATGCCTTTGTCTTTCAGACCGTTCACAACTTCAATCGCATTAAGGATTGGGTCTGCATGGTCTGCCACTTTTGCTTTTTGCAGAGGCATGAATGCTGCGTAGATAGCGTCGATGTCTTCGCTGGTCATTGAGCGACCAAACTTCTCATTCCAACGCTTATCAACCGCAGGGATGCGACCCACAGCTTGGATGTGATCCCACTTACCAAGTCCCATTGGTTCGCGCGCTTCTTCAAGGTCGATTTCAAAATCAAAGCCTTGTTTGAATGCTTCCACAAAGATGCTGGTTGGCGCAAAAGAGCCGAAATCGACGATAGTGCCAGCCCAGTCAAAGATCACTGCTTGAATTGGTGAGTTGCTCATGTTCAATCCTTTTTCTTGCTTGCTAGAGCGCTTGCCTACACGTCGGAACTGCGCTCAGGATAAATTGGTTTTTGTTGAGGTTAGAAGTAGTTAAAGTCTTTACACACTTTGGCGATGGCTTCTTCGAAAATTGCCAACGCTTCTGTCAGTTGTTCGCGAGTGATGATCAGCGGTGGGCTGAGTTGAATCACATTGCCTTGCGATACCTTGAAGCTCACGCCATTGTTGAGGCATTGGTACAACACAGCTTCCGCTTCGTCATACGCGCGTGCTTTGCTTTCGTGGTCAGTGACCAACTCAATGCCCCATAACATGCCGATGCCACGTACATCGCCAATCACAGGGTACTTGGCTTTCATCTCTAGCAGCTTTTCACGCATAAACTGGCAGTCGGCTTTGGCTTTATCTAGCAAGCCGTCTTGCTCAATGGCTTCCATGGTTGCCAGTGCTGCAGCACAACCGATAGGGCTTTTCTCATGAGTGTAGTGACCCATGGAGATTTGCTCGGCGGTGTTGTATTTGTCTTTGGTTACCATGGCTGCGATAGGCACTAACCCTCCGCCCAAACCTTTACCGATGCAGAGCATATCTGGCTCGATGTCGTAGGCTTGGTATGTGAACCATTCACCGCTGCGACCCATGCCATTCGGGATGTCGTCGATGATCAACATGACATTGTGTTTGTCACAGATTTCGCGAATGCGTTTCCAGTAGGCTTTGCTCGGTACTTGTACGTCGGTATTACGAACTGCTTCTGCGATAAACGCGCCCACGCCGCCTTCTTTCTCAATCACGTATTCGAGGTAATCGGCGTAATGCACATCGCTGCCGTCCGCGACTGGGAAAGCACCACGGTAAGATACGGCTGGTGGGATGCGCTCAACACCTGCCATTAATGGCCCCATGCCTTGTCGGAAACACGCTTCGCCACCTACTGAGATGGCATCCAATGATGCGCCGTGGAAGGAATCCCACAGAGACACCACCTTGTAGTTGCCCGTGATGTGGCGCGCTAGTTTAAGTGCCATGCCAACCGCAGATGTGCCACCCGGAGCAAACAATACACGGTTCAATTCACCGCCACAGATTTGGGTGAGCTTTTCGGCACATTCAATCGCGGTCTCGTTGGTAAAACGACGTGGTGAAAACGGCAGTTTGGCAATTTGCTCTTGCACGCGTTTCATCACATGCGGGTGACCGTAGCCCAACTGGTGGACGTTATTGCCATGGAAATCCATGTACTTTTTGCCCGTGGCATCTTGGATGTAGATGCCTTCTGCTGCTTCCAAGGTATCTAAGCAAGGCGTCGACATAGCTTGATGAAGAAAGACCTCCGAATCACGCTTCAATAATGTTTGCGTGCGTTCGTCATCCATCGATGCATTCCAAGCTTGGCGCGCTGGTGTTGTGTTGACATCGCCTTCGCTGCGGAAATGGGTCGGTTTGATATTCTGAGTCATAACGCTCTCTCAATCAGAAGGCTGCTTTACGCAACTTGCCAGTACATTGCTTTTTCAATTGCACCGATTAAGCGCTCGATATCTGCTGGGTAAACTTCACCAATGTTGCCGATGCGGAAGCAATCTGCGTTCGATACCTTACCCGGATAGATCACGAAGCCCTGCTCTTTCAAACGTGTGTAGAACGCTTTGAACTGGTAATCACTGTGCGTCGGAGAGTAGAAAGAAGTGATGATTGGCGAGTGTAGGTCATCACTCAGTAGTGGCTCAAACCCCAAAGAACGCATACCTGCAACCAGTGTTTTCTGGTTAGTTTGGTAACGGTGATGACGAGCTTCAATGCCGCCTTCTTGCTCCAGCTCTAATAGTGCTTGGTAGAAAGCGCGAACCGTGTGCGTTGGAGACGTGAAACGCCATTTACCGTGGTTCACTTCCATGCAGTGCCACTGGTCGTAAAGATCAAGGCTCAAAGAACGTGCCTGACCTTGGCACTTTTCGAGCTCAGTTTGTTTTGCAATCACAAAGCCAAAGCCCGGCACGCCTTGAATACATTTGTTTGCAGAGCTGATCATAAAATCGATGCCTAGCTCTGCGATATCGATAGGAATGCCACCAAAGCTCGACATGGCATCGAGAATCACCACTTTACCGTGTGCTTTTGCTGCAGAAGCAAATTCCTCAATTGGGTTAAGCATGCCAGTGGTTGTCTCGCAGTGAACAATCGCCACGTGTGTGATCGCAGGATCCGATGCCAATGCAGTTTCCACCTCGTTCAAGTGTGGCTGTGATGTTTCGCCTGGGGAAACTACATGGCATGGAATATTTAGGTAATCAGCGATCTGAGCGATACGTGCACCGTACGCACCGTTGTCGACAACTAACAACTTTCCATCTTTGCCAATGGCGCTGCCAATTGTCGCTTCTACTGATGCGGTGCCGCTACCTTGCATTAGTACGCTGGTGTAGCCGTCTTGTTGAGTTGCCAGTTTTACAAGCTTAGTGCGGATCACTTCTACAATGTCTTTGTTGTATTCATCATCCCAAGTACACCAGTCTTTTAGCATGGCTTCACGTACTGTTTCAGAAGTAGATAGAGGACCTGGAGTCAGTAGTAGGTATTCGTTTTTCATCTCGATTTCCATCAGAATAAGCTAATTGGTCTACACCAAATTTCGAGTTCACTCTAGCGAGGAAGAAAAGGGCAGTAAATAGGCGAATCTCCAATTTCATAAAACTTTAATATCCAGAAAATGGCGGATCAATTGAACGATTATTCATCGCAAATTTTCGTAAAACTGCCATTTAATGGTCATGATTTCGTCACAAAGGCTCAGTAGGGTGTATATCGTCAACTGGTACAGACCAAATGAAGCTTAGCCAAATTAACTGGAGAAAATGATGAAAAACCGTTTGATGAAAGGATCGCTGGCTGCACTTGTCTCTCTGCTAGCTACGAATGCAATGGCAGCACAGGAAGTCACGGTTTACACCGCTTTCGAAACTGACATTCTTGCTAAATACAAGTCTGCGTTTGAGAAAGATAACCCAGATATCAAGATTAAGTGGGTTCGCGATTCCACCGGTATCATGACGGCGAAATTGCTGGCCGAAAAGAACAACCCTCAAGCGGAAGTGGTTTGGGGTCTTGCTGGCTCGTCAATGGCACTGCTTAAAGATGAAGGTCTTCTTAAGCCTTACACACCAAAAGGTTTGGAAGAGCTGCACGCGAACCTAAACGACCCTCAATCAAACCAAGCTTGGTTCGGTAACGATGCGTTCTTTAACGCAGTTTGTTTCAACGAAGCGGTAGCGAAACAACTTAACCTACCGAAACCAACGTCTTGGGAAGACCTAACGAAGCCGGTTTACAAAGGTCACATTGCAATGCCGAACCCAGCGTCTTCAGGCACTGGCTACATGCAGGTTTCTGCTTGGCTACAAAACATGGGTGAAGATCAGGCATGGAACTACATGCGGGACTTAGACAAGAACATTGCACACTACACTCACTCTGGCTCTAAGCCATGTGTTCAAGCGGGTATGGGTGAAGTGGCTATCGGTATTTCTATGGCGAGCCGCGGCGCGAAGCTGAAAACACAAGGTGCGCCACTAGCGGTTATCACACCAAAAGGCATCGGCTGGGAATCAGAAGCCGTTGGTCTTGTAAAAGAGTCGGATGCAGCGAAGCGCGTTGTCGACTGGTCAATCTCTAAAGCAGCAAACGAGCTTTACGTAGAAATGTATCCGGTGGTTGCACATAAAGAAGTGAAAGCGACTGTGTCTAACTTCCCTAATGTTCAAGAGAACATGGCGAAGATGGACTTCGCGCAAATGGGCAGTAAGCGTGCAGAGATTCTAGCAGCATGGTCTGAGAAGTTCGATGCGAAATCAGAGCCAAAATCTTAATTGAATTTGCTTTGAGTTGAATGCTGAAATCCACCTCGGTTGAGGTGGATTTTTTGTTTTCTCTGTTATTTCAGAGTTTGCTGCAAGTAGATTCCTAGTCTCACCTAGGTTCGCTGGAATGACGGACTTAAGAAAGTCGGGAATCTCTAATTACCACTCTCATCTCCCTTCATCTATTTGTCATCTTCTGGCTATAAATTTGTCATTGGAACGTAACACTCCAAAACTAAAGTTGGTATATACCATTTGGAGCGTGTGTTATGTCAACTAACCAACATTACCTAAATATCGAAAATGTAGTGAAGCAATTCGGACAGTTCACTGCATTAAAGAAAATCTCGCTAGCGATTGAAAAGGGCGAGTTCGTTTGTTTTCTTGGTCCTTCTGGCTGCGGTAAAACCACTCTGCTACGTGCCATTGCAGGTTTAGACTTGCCAACGTCTGGTGCGATTTTTCAAAACGGTCAAGAGACCACATTCCTACCACCAGAGAAGCGCGATTTCGGCATCGTATTCCAATCTTATGCTTTGTTTCCGAACCTAACTGTGCAAGAGAATATTGCAGTGGGTTTGAAGAACCAAGGTATGTCGACCAAAGAAGCGCTAGAGAAAGTAGATTACTGGTTAGAAACCATTGGTCTTCCAACCTCTGGCGAGAAATTCCCTAACCAACTTTCTGGTGGTCAACAGCAGCGTGTAGCACTCGCTCGCGCATTAGCGTTGTCTCCGGGTCTACTGCTACTTGATGAGCCGCTGTCAGCGCTGGATGCAAAAGTACGTGTTCACTTACGTGACGAGATTTGTAAGCTGCAACGTAAGCTTGGCATCACCACCATCATGGTTACGCACGATCAGGACGAAGCGCTGTCGATGGCGGATCGTATCGTGGTAATGAATCATGGCGTGATTGAGCAAGTCGGCACACCTCAAGAGATCTACCAACAACCAGCCACGCGCTTTGTCGCTGAGTTTGTCGGCAGCATGAACTTTATTGAAACCTCAGTCGCAACGGATTCCCAAGTACGCATTGCAGAAACCTTAATGCCAGCGCCAAGCTTGACCAATCGTAAGATCGAACGTGGTGACCGCTTCGACCTTGCGGTGCGTCCTGAAAGCATCAAGTTTGTTGAAAACTACAACAACTCTTTACCAGTGCGAGTTACCGCAACCGAGTTTCTGGGGGCGTTTTTCCGCATTGATTGTGTATTGCAAAACGACAGCTCAACGAAAACCATCGTAGTGGATGTGCCTGTGGAAACGGTTCAAAAACTCAATATCAAGGCGGGCGATGTACGTTACATCCAGTTTGCTGAAGAAGGGCTGCATGGTTACGCCATGCCCTCGGTTGATAAAGCACTAGCGGCGTAGGTGTAAACATGGATGCGAAGACAATGACGATGAATAGCCTGACCACACAAGACAAAGCAAAATCCTTACTCGGACGTGTTAGCCGCGACAACCTTGTGTTGTTTGGTTTGCTCGCTGGCTTGTCGACCATGATGGTGCTGTTCATCTTAATGCCGCTTTGGGCAATGTTGACCAAGAGTGTGCAAAATACCAATGGCGAATTTGTCGGATTGGCAAACTTTGCGACATACTTTTCCTCTTCAAGCTTGTGGGTGTCGGTGGGAAACACCTTCACTTTGGGCGTGATTGTGACCTCGGTAGTGGGTGTGCTTGCGTTTGGCTATGCCTACGCGCTGACTCGTTCATGTATGCCGTTTAAAGGTTTGTTCCAAATCCTAGGTACTGCGCCAATCCTTGCGCCCTCGTTGTTGCCGGCGATCAGTTTAATCTTCCTTTTCGGTAATCAAGGCATTGCCAAAGAGATGCTGTTAGGAAACTCGGTTTACGGCGTGATTGGTATCTCGATGGGTTTGATCTTCTGGACCTTTCCTCATGCATTGATGATCTTAACCACTTCGCTGCGCACTTCAGATGCTCGCTTGTATGAAGCAGCCCGCGCACTTAAAACCTCACCAATCAAAACCTTCTTTATAGTGACGTTACCTGCGGCGAAATACGGTTTGATCAGTACGCTTATCGTCGTCTTTACGCTGGTTATCACGGACTTTGGTGTGCCGAAAGTGATTGGTGGCAGCTATAACGTTCTGGCGACTGACATCTTCAAGCAAGTTGTGGGACAGCAAAACTTTGCCATGGGAGCGGTAACCAGCATTATGTTGTTGTTCCCTGCGGTAATGGCGTTCGGCGCAGACCGCTGGGTACAGAAAAAGCAGAAGAGCTTATTCGATACACGTTCAGTACCTTATCAGCCAGAACCTAACAAAGCGCGCGATAGCATCTGTTTGGTTTACTGTTGCATCATTTCTATCGCGGTGCTGGCGGTGCTTGGCATGGCGGTGTATGGCTCGTTAGTTACGTTCTGGCCTTGGAACAAAGTGCTAACGCTAAACAACTACAACTTTGCCGAAATGAGCACTTACGGTTGGAGCCCATTCTTCAACTCACTAACACTGGCAGGTTGGACAGCGGTTATTGGTACAGCCATCATCTTTGTCGGTGCTTATTGCATTGAGAAAGGGCGTGCGTTTGGTCCAATTCGTCAGGTGATGCAAATGCTCAGCGTGGTGCCAATGGCGGTTCCGGGTATGGTGCTTGGCTTGGGTTACATCTTTTACTTCAATGACGCGAACAATCCTCTGAATGTGCTTTATGGCACCATGGCATTCTTGGTGATTAACACGGTAGTGCATTACTACACGGTGGGTCACATGACAGCCCTGACAACGCTAAAGCAGTTACCATCGGAGATTGAAGCCACGGCAGCATCGGTGAAGCTTCCTCAATACAAGTTGTTCTTTAAAGTGACATTACCTGTGTGTTTACCTGCGATTTTGGACATTGCGACTTACTTGTTTGTTAATGCATTGACCACCACTTCTGCGGTAGTATTCCTTTACTCAACCGATACGATTCCGGCTTCGGTCTCGATTCTGAATATGGACGATGCAGGTCAAACTGGCGCTGCAGCAGCGATGGCTGTGATGATCATGATGGCTGCCGCAATTGCGAAGATTGTTCAGATGACTTTGGGTAAATTGTTAGAGAATCGCACACAAGCTTGGCGCAAAAGATAAGGACACTTCGTGCAATACGTAAAAATTAAAGATTCGATTGTTGAACAGATTGAAGCGGGCATGCTATCGCCGCGTCAAAAACTGCCAGCAGAGCGTAAGTTGGCGGAGTCGTTCGATACTACACGCGTCACTCTGCGTGAAGCTTTATCACTGCTGGAAGCAGAAGGTCGAATCTATCGCGAAGATCGCCGAGGTTGGTTTATCTCACCCGAGCCATTGCGTTACGACCCAACCCAAACTCTGAACTTCCCGAACATGGCGAAAGCGCAAAATCGCGTGCCAAAAACGGAGTTGGTCGCAGCAAAAGGAACGTTGGCAAACAAACAAGCTGCGCGCTTGCTGGACTTGCAGCCTTTCTCGGACGTGTATCGAGTCGACCGTGTGCGATACCTTGAAGATAGACCTGTAGTATTCGTAACAAACTATATTCGCCCAGAGCTGTTTCCGAATCTGCTGGACTATGATTTGTCAAACTCACTGACGGACATTTACCGCGAGCATTATGGCGTGACGTATCAAAAGATTCGCTACCGCATTTCAACCAGCACTTTGTTGGGTGAAATGGCTCAGGCACTGCGCGCGACAGCCGGTACGCCAGCGATGGTAGTGGAGCGCATCAACTACAACCAGCACGGTGAGTTGATTGATTGCGATATCGAATATTGGCGACACGATGCCATTAGCATTGAATCTCTGGCGGAACTCAATCGTTAAGTGGATTTTCTCATTATCTAAGGCTCCATCTCGGGGCCTTTCTTTTATTCAGACAGGAACATTGAAATGGATTTGTTGGCGATTGGTCTCGTCGTTTTCTCTGCTGTTCTTCATGCAGGCTGGAATATCCTTGGCAAAAGCAACTCTGGGTCAGGGCTCGCGTTTACCATGGCCGCCAGCTTTTCTGCATGTTTCATTCTTACCCCTTATTTGATTTGGTATTTGGCAACCATTGGCTGGACATCATTACCGAGTGAGTTTTGGGGATTGCTGTTCATTAGCGGCATTTCACAAATGGTTTATCTGGTTGGTTTGATTGTCGCTTATAAGCACGCTGATGTGGGGGTGGTTTATCCGATTGCTCGGGCACTGCCTGTGATGATGGTCGGCGCAATCAGTGTTGCATTGGGACATGAATTATCTAGTCAGCAGTGGCTTGGATTCTTACTAATTACTCTTGGTTGTATGCTTGTACCACTGACGAATTTTCGTCAGATGACATTGGGCTCTTATTTGAACGTTGGTGTGTTCTGGGCATTGATTGCCGCAATAGGCACAACGGGTTACTCGGTAGTCGATAAAGAAGCGCTGAGTTTACTCACAGGACAAGCATCAGAGATCTTGAATGATCAGTACAGTGCAATCTTCTACTTGGGCGTGCAGTTTTGGGCAATTGGTATTCCTGCCCTTGTGTGGTGCTTAGTTACGGACAAGCCAGATGAGATTAAGACAGCGTGGCAGATCCGCAAAACAGCCAGCATGGCAGGGGTAATGATGGCATCCACCTACGGCTTGGTGTTGTTTGCGATGACCATGACCGACAACGTAAGTTTGGTGGTGGCACTAAGGCAAATCAGCATCGTGTTTGGATTGTTTATGGGGATTTGGTTTCTGTCTGAGAAATGGTATCTCACCCGAGGGCTTGGCGTTACTTCTATCGTGGCGGGGATCATTCTCGCGCTTACGTATTGACCTATATTCACGAAAAAAGGCAGCGAATGAGCCTCTCGCTGCCTTTTGTATTAACTTGTAAGCCTTGTTTAAAAACGCAGTTGCGCACCAAACATCACGCCGCTAGAGTCAAAATCGCTGTTTTTTGAGTACACATATTCTGCATTCAAACCAAAGTGTTTATAGCTCCAGCCGATACCGCCAGCCGCTTCACCTCCGACACTTGAGTGTTCGATGTTCTTGCTCTGACCGTTCACTTTATAAGTGTATTCGAGAGTGTAGAGAGTGACACCTGCCTTGCCGTACAGTTCGAAACCTGAACCCAGAGGATAGCTAGCATAGCCACTCAAGCGAGGTCCGGAGAAGCTCGTATCGGTGACTTCTGAAATCGGACTCACGAGTATCGAGCCGATACCGTCAAACGCGCCTTTATAACCTGCTTCGATACCAAAGTTATGTGTTGGCATGTAGCGGTAATATATTTCACCTAAGAACATGTCGCCTGATTCTTTGCTTGTCGGAGCATCGTAGTTCACATCGCCATAGCCAATGTTTGTACCTATGATGTGCTCACTGGTTTCTGCATTGGCTGACAAAGAAAAAGCCGACAACACTAAAGCAGTAATGAATGAATAACGCATGAACGCTTCTCCTTAGCTTTTAGCTTGCTCGCCTTTTAATATTTGTTCGAAAGTGATCTTGGTGTTGTCTAGCCATTCATAACGGCGACGATACATCGAACGCTTAGAGCGCGACATGCCTTCGATATCTCGACGGGGTGCATTTACATCAATTGAGTAAAAATGACGATTGTATTCGGTGCCGCCTAATTCTTGCCAGAGTGCATCGTAATCTGTTTTGATTCGCCCTTTGCTGTAGCGCTTAGCTGCGTAAGTATGGGACTGCGTTTTCACTGCTAGAATCGTGTTCACTTCCCAAATTTGTGCGAGCAAAGTGAGCAAGCTCACCATCAAGCTTTTTGGTCTCTGTCCGTAAAGCTTACGAGTTAGCTTTTTAATTTTCGCGTTGTTTTCTTCACTGCTTCGCGGTCCTTGTAAGCCGCCAATCATAATGCTGCGTCCAGATTCGATGTGACCTAGCGTAAAAGAGAGCGTGTAGAAGTTGCCATCTTCAGCGCAGTGCAGCACCAGGCTCATGTCGCCTTCTTTTTGATAACGTGCTTCGTATACTAATCTCACCGAGTACAGTATTTCGTCAATCTCAAAAGAGGCTAATGTTAGGCCTTTCGAGTCTGTGTAGATTTCTTCGATTGTTTGTTTAGAAAACAGTTCTGAAATCGTTTTATAGTGATCAACCACCAAGTTAGAACGATCGAACGCTGAGTTGTTTTTGATGATATACGGACGAAACGGCTTCTCTAAAAATCGATGCGTACGTGTACAAAGCAACTCTAACAATGACGATTCAATATTGTCTGAAAGGTGCTTAAACGCACGTTTGTAATAAAGCGCACGTAAGATGAACTTAGCTCTGTAGGTCCAAATTGGCTTGTAGACATCAGCATAATCATCTGAGTAAATCGATTTGCTATGGTAAAAAATGGATTTGTTCGCGGTCATTTTCACTCCAGATTAACTTGTGCTCAATAGCGACAATTAAGAACCGACGGACGAGCAGCGAAGAACCCGAAAAGGAGGAATGCAAAGCACGACTGAAAAGAGGTGGTTTTTGCTGTGTCCGACGTTTGTGTAAGGTTTTGAACACTGTTCTTTTGCTGGAATTCTAAGAGAAAATTGACCTTAGGTATTGTATGGTTTGGTAAGGAAGTGTCAGGTTGAAACCCATTGTTCTAAATGAAGAAAATGCGAATGTAGGCTGAATATGACGTTGAGTTGCTAAGTTAATGTGAAATAAGTTGAACGAAAATTGAACATTATTTGAAATTGTTTTGACGTGTTTTAGGTCTTTATACGTACCTTATAAGTATCGAGCCAATTTTGGCCCGATGTAAAGGTAAGTAAGGAGAGGTTTATGAAACGCTTAACAACTTTAGCAAGTACGATTGCTCTGATTGCTGCACCTTCTATGGCTCTTGCTGGTGGTTATCAGTGGACAAACGATACTGAAACTATCCATGGCGACGTAATGGATAGCAAACAAGCGGCTTATGAAATGGGCCGAGACATGATCCAAAGCTACCAAAATAAATCATCTGGACAACTCCGTGATGAGTTTACGAGCCTTACAACGTATGTTGATCGCCAATCGTTTTCTATCACTGACTCAAAAGTCATGGTAAATGAGTTCTTGCAAAGTGACGGGCAAGTTGTTTACCAGCCTATTCTCAATGTTCAATACGAGTACCGCATGCGTGATACCGGTAAATACTAACCAGTAAGACGGACTTGAATTGTTTACCACTAATATTTTTTGCTGTTTGTTTTGGGGAGCCACGAGCTCCCCATTTTTTTTGTCGAAAGCGAAAATTTTCACACTCTCAGTGCAACATTTTCTATCGCTCAGCGTTAGATTTTCTTGCTCGTTGATTGTCATCATCGTTTGTAAAGTGTTTGCGGAAATGGATGTAACGCACTAACGAGGATACCCGATGACACATCATTCATATTGGTTCAAGCAGGCAATTGAAGCTGAGCAACCAGAAACGCCACAACCGTTACAGCAGAACATTAATACTGACGTTGCGATTGTTGGTGGCGGATACACCGGACTTTGGACCGCGATTATGATTAAGCAGCAATCTCCGGAAAAAAAGGTAGTCGTGATTGAAAAAGGCCTTTGTGGCAGTGGTGCATCGGGCGCAAACGGCGGTTGTATGCTGACTTGGTCTACCAAGTTTCCGACATTGAAACGGTTATTCGGTGAAGAACATGCTGCTTGGTTAGTAAAAGAGTCGGAACAAGCAGTGCTAGAGATTGACGACTTTTGTCAGCAGCACAACATTGATGCGCACTTATCGTTGAAAGGGGTTTATTACACTGCAACCAATCAGGCTCAAACTGGGGGAATGCAGCCAGTTGTGGACGAGTTAAAGCGATTAGAAGTGAACAGTTGGCGTCGTTGCTCGGTGGAGGAACTGCGTGCCAATGCGGGTTCACCTCGACATATAGAAGGCTTTCACTCTCCAGTTGCAGCCAGCGTTCAACCTGCATTATTAGTGAGGGGGTTACGCCGTGTTGCTATTGATCTGGGTGTAGAAGTTTATGAGAACACGCCGATGACGCGTCTAGATTATGGAAAACCTGCCACTGTCTGTACACCTAAAGGAAATGTTCAAGCGCAGCAGGTGGTATTGGCATTAAATGCATGGATGGTGGAGCAGTTTAAACAGTTCAAAAACAGTATCGTGGTGGTCTCTTCCGACATGGTGATCACCAAGCCGCTTGGTGACGCACTACCTCTATCTGGTTGGCAGGCAGGTTCTAGCGTGTTGGATTCACGTATCTTCGTCCACTATTACCGAGATACGCCAGATGGCCGTTTGATGTTGGGGAAAGGCGGCAATCAGTTTTCTTTCAATAACCAAGTCGACGCAATGTTTAACAAGCCAACACGCTACCAAGGTCTACTGCGCAAGTCGTTCGATAAGTTGTTTCCTCATTTGAGAGGAGAGGAGTTTGCTTATTCATGGACGGGGGGCTCTGATCGTTCTGCTACTGGTTTCCCTTTTTTCGGCGAGCTAGATAAACAGAGCAATATCTTTTACGGATTTGGTTATTCAGGCAATGGTGTAGCGCAGACTCGAATGGGCGGAAAGATCTTATCTTCATTGATATTGGGAATCGATAACGAGTGGACGAACAGTGGTTTAGCCAAAGGACCGTTGGGGTATTTCCCACCAGAACCGCTTCGCTGGACCGGGGCTATGATAGTGCGCAACGCGGTACGTCGAAAAGAGGAAGCAGAAGATAACGAGAAAACGCCGTTTATCTGGGATAAGTGGCTAGCAAAACTCGCGGGACCAGCAGGCAAAGCGGATAAGCTTGACTAAACTGAAGACTTTAGCCACAAACGAGACAGTTTGCAGTGAAAGTCATTGGGGCGCGATGAAGCCTTGTGTTAGCCTCTGTCTTTCAAGCTCAGATTTAAAAGGTGAGTCATAAAATGAAAGTATTCAGCAACTTCGATGGCGGCAGCATTCACGTAGTGAAAGCGGACGACAAAAACGACATCCAACTCAAAATTCCTAACGACAATATGTCGGAATTCTACCAGTGGTTCCACTTCCGTCTTGAGACAGAAGCCGAGCAATCACACACCATCAAATTGCTTGATTTGGCTAAATCGGCTTATCCAGAAGGATGGCAAGGTTACGATGTGGTTGCGTCTTACGATCGTGAAGAATGGTTCCGAGTACCGGCAGAGTTCGATGGCGACACGCTGACTTTCACTGTAATCCCTGAGCGCAGCTCAATTTACTTCGCGTACTTTGCGCCATACACGTACGATCGTCATTTAGACTTGTTACACATGGCACAAAGCGAGCACCACTGCCAACTAGAGACGCTTGGTCATACGCTAGATGGCAATGACATGAGCTTGCTTACTTTCGGTGAGCCAGAAGAAGGCAAAAAGAAAATCTGGATGATTGCACGTCAGCACCCAGGTGAGACCATGGCGGAATGGTTCATGGAAGGTATGATCCAACGTCTGTTAGATGAAAACGACACGGTTGCGCGTGCATTGCTTGAAAAAGCGGTGCTTTACGTCGTACCAAATATGAACCCAGACGGTGGTATTCGCGGTCACTTGCGTACCAACGCAGTAGGTGTAAACCTAAATCGTGAATGGCAAACGCCATCAATGGAAAAGAGCCCAGAAGTCTACCTTGTGCGTCAGCGCATGCTGGAAACGGGTGTTGACATGTTTTTAGATATTCATGGCGATGAAGCGATTCCGTATAACTTCGTCGCTGGCTCAGAAGGTATTCCTTCTTACGATGAAAATCTTGCCGCTTTAGAGACATCATTTAAGCAAGCGTTACTGACTATTACGCCAGAGTTCCAAGATGAGATTGGTTACGATAAAGATGAGCCTGGTAAAGCGAATTTGACGGTGGGTTCAAATTGGGTTGCAGAGCAGTTCAAATGCTTGTCTTACACAATCGAAATGCCATTTAAAGATAACAACAATCACCCAGATCCACTTTACGGTTGGTCTCCTGAGCGTAGTGTCTTGTTTGGGCAAGATGTATTAGCTGCAACGTTAACCGTAGCGGATAAAATTTAGCGCGACGAGTTAACGCTTTTTCATTATTTCGAAAACAGCTCATTTAAATGAGCTGTTTTTTTGTGCTCTCCAGATCCACGCTCCCCTGTAAAAATTTGTTGCCATTCACAAGCTTAAATGATGATTCTTAAATTTGAGAAAGTGGCTTTTTATAGTGATTTGCGTCACAGAAAGTTGGCTTCTTTGTGATATTCTCCGCAACGAATTGACTATGGCTAAACCAACGCAACGAACTTTGTTTTTCGGTTGGGTATGCGGATGAAGCTCATGAATAGATGGTCTTGAGGTTACCTTTTTCCGTTTTACGTCATTGGCGTTTGAATATCATTTTTGATTCTTTCCTACGCTATTTAGCTATTTCTATTCGAAGAAAAGAGAAAGTTACGGCTTCATATTTTACGGCAGTATGCTGCCGCGGTGTGTTGCTTTGTGTACAAGAAAAAGGAAAAGAATAATGAAAAAAATCGCTATAGCAGTGGCTACTGTACTTGCTGGTGGTGTGATCTCAAACGTTGCACTTGCTGACACTTACATGGGCGGTAAAGTAGGTTACAACTCTCTAAACGATGCGTGTTACCTAAACGAACCTTGTGACGACGACAGTTTTGCAGCATCTATGCACTTAGGCTACAGCTTCAACAAGTACGTTGCAGCAGAGTATGGTGTTGATTACCTTGGTGACTTCACTGCAAACTTCAAAAAGCCTGGCCTAAACACCGTTGATGGTGATCTTTGGGCGTTGACGCTTGCTCCTAAATTTAACCTACCGCTAACGGATTCTTGGAATCTATTCGCGAAAGTTGGTGCTGCATACATGATGGCTGGTGACGAGAAAGATTTCGTACCAACTGGCTCTCTGGGTGCTGAATACCAAATCAACTACAACTGGAGCCTACGTGCTGAATACCAACGCTACCAAGATATGTCTGATGATGTAATTGAAGACATGGATTCAGATTTCTTCGGTATCGGTTTCAACTACAAGTTTGGCTCTGAGCCTGTCGTTCAAGAAAAAGCCGTTGAAGAGGTGGTAGAAGCACGTCCTGCAACACGCATTGTAGATCACGTTTACCCTGCTCAAACAACAGCGACAGTACAATTCGACTTAGAAAGTGCAGAAGTGAAAGACGCGTCGAACCTTTCTGGTACCGTTGATTTGATGAATACTTACCCACAAGCTCAAGTTGAGATCACGGGTTACAGCGATACGACAGGTTCTGCTGCTTACAACAAGCAACTCACAGAAAAACGTGCGAAAGCCGTTGCTGACGAGTTCCAAGCAAAAGGTATTGCGGCTGAGCGTATGACAGTGAAAGGCATGGGTGAAGCTAACCCAGTGGCAAGCAACGAGACACGTCAAGGTCGTCAAATGAACCGTCGTGTTGAAGTGGTTGTTCCTGCGTTTGAATACCAAACAACTGAAAAAGCAGAATAACTCCTGCTTAAGATAAAGTTCCAAAAGCCAGCGTGTATCACGCTGGCTTTTTTGATCCCGCTTAACAAACTAAGTAGTTGTGTAGAAACATAGTTATATCGGGACGCTTTGACATATGCTCAACATACGTAAACTCAGCACCTTCATCAATTTGTCATCACCAGTTCATAGCATGACAGCCAAGTGTTTGGGAGAATGATATGCAAAGTTTACCGCCGCTCAATTTGCTCCGAGCTTTTGAAGCCACGGCGCGACTACAGAGTTTTACAAAGGCCGCAGAGGAGCTAAATGTGACTCGTGCGGCCGTCAGCCAACAGGTGAAATCGCTAGAGTCACAGCTCAATGCGACGTTATTCGAGCGCAAGGGCACGCACCTTACGCTGACCTGCTCAGCACAAGAATACTGGCCTGTGGTTAATCATGTGCTTCAAACATTATCGACCACGACGCAGCATTTATTTACTCGTCCCAAGAATACGCAAGTTAACTTACATGTCGCTCACAGCTTTTGCTCTCAGTGGTTAATGCCAAGATTGGCTGATTTTCAGCGACAATTCCCAGACATCTCCTTTAAAATCTCGACTACTGCTAATACAGTTCCAAGCGCCAGTGCGATTGCGGATATCGAAATTATTAACGGAGATGGAGATTGGCAAGAGCAAGAAGCCATACGATTAACCCAAGAAAACTGGATCGTTGTCGCAAGCCCCGGCTTTATGCATTTAAACCCGATAAATGACCTCTTGCAGTTAGCTAAAGCGCCTAAAATTTGTACTGGCGGTTATCATGAATCTTGGCAAGAGTGGCTTACGCACCAAGGTTATCAAGGGAAGGTGAGCAAAGTCGTCGCCGAGTTTGAACACTCATTGCTTGCTATTCATGCTGCGATGAATCAACTTGGCGTGTTGCTGGTAAGAGACTTTCTTGTTGAGGATGAGCTGCAACAGGGCGTATTAGTCCAGGCTGGAAATTGGAATATGCCAAGTTCTGGTGCACATTATATGATGGTTCGAGCATCCGAAAAATCACACGTAAACACCTTTGCTCAATGGTTAATACAGAGTCTTTAATGTTCGTTCAGCGAGTGAGTAGAGCGCATGTGTGGTTTGGCTATTATTAGCAGTAGCAAGTCATCAGTCTAGGACTGAGCGACATGCTTAATGATATCTAATAACCACTGATTTACCGGAGCTTGCTGTTGAGAGCGACGACAGCTCATCACGTAGCGAACATCAAGCTCTAGCCCAGCAGGAAGCGCGATACTTCGGCAACCCTTAGGAACATGTCCACTCATCGTTATGCCAAAATGATTCGTTTGCAGAAGCACTTTTTGAATCATCGCTGGGTGCTCAATTTCCACTTTAGGTGTGGTTCTAAAACCCATATGTTTGAGCCTTTCCAACACAGGGTATCGGTAGTCGTTCCATCCCGGCGTTTTAAAAAGTATAAAAGGGTATTCTTCTAGCTCTTGGGAGTTTTGAGCGGGATGATCTTGTCGAACAAAAAATACCGCTTTTCCTCGCCCCAGTTCGGTCTGAACAATTGACTGTGGCAGATCTTCATCAAAGTAATGAATCGCAATGGCGTTTTCACCGTCAATTAATCGTTTTTTTGCTTCGCTACCCCAGCGCAAACATGAGAATTTTGCTTCTGGAGCGTGCTTTAGTAACTCCAAGTAAAACTTGTCACCGAAGTACTCCCAAAACAATGTGTTGGCATAAATAGTGATTGAGCCGTCAAAATGAGCTGGTGAAAAATGCTGTGGTTTGATGGAATCAATACTGTTGATTATTTGCTCAAAATGCGCAATGTTCGCTTCCACAAAAGCTGTTGGTTCAAAGCCATTTTTGGTCTGAACGAATAGCGGATCATTGAGCTGAGTTTTCATCTTTGTCAGATTTTTGCTGATTGCTCCTGACGTTTTACCGAGTGATTCTGCGACTAACCGGACGTTACGTAGCTCATACATCCGTTTTAATACCAAAATGTTTTGAATATCCAGATTAACGCTCATACATTCTCTCGCTTGGCTTTTGTCGACAAATCATATCGCTGAATTTCTTAAGAAAAGACAACGCTCGGTCAATTTAAGTTGCGGCCTTATCCCTGATTTATTGAAGGTAACGATAAGTTATTCTTGGTTACACCAGTTTATTAGCATGGATTTCCATTTGGTAAATAATGGCTTTCCTCGTATGAGCGCGTTTCTGTTGTTACAGTTTTTCCACCGAAAGAAAGTTAGAACGATAATAGAGGTGATGTATGAAAAAACTAATCGCACTTGTTTTGATGGTTTGCTCAACAAACGTAGCATTTGCTGGCGATGGGTCATACACGGGCACGATTGATATGACGATGGCAACGAAAAATCAGGTTGACGTAGAGCGTGCAGATTCTCAATTGACGCTGAAGGGTCGCAATGAAATGGCCTATGGCGGTGTAACAATCCATTCGGATGCTGCAACTCAAAAAATTGAACTTCGTGGTCGACGTGATTAATCGAATAGTTTCTTGTTAAGAAAATGCCGCGAAGAACGCGGCATTTCTATATGTAATATCATCAGATCACAATTACCAGATAAGCGTATGGTGAGAAGCTAAGCGCAATGACCACTTGCCATTATTCGCATGGCGGTGCCATATGAATGACAGCTAAGCCCCCCAAAGAGGTTTCACGGTATTTTTTATTCATATCTTTACCAGTCTGATACATGGTTTCGATAACTTTATCTAACGAAATTAAACATTTACTTGTGCGCTTTAATGCCATACGCGATGCATTAATCGCTTTCATTGCTCCCATGGCATTTCTTTCAATACAAGGTACTTGAACCAAGCCGCCAATCGGGTCACAAGTCATACCCAATGAATGCTCCATCGCAATTTCCGCAGCAATACAAATCTGCTCGTTACTGCCCCCTCTTAGCGCTGTTAAGCCAGCGGCAGCCATGGATGAAGAAACCCCAACTTCTCCCTGACACCCCACTTCTGCACCAGAAATTGACGCGTTAGTTTTATATAAGATGCCGATAGCGCCAGCGACTGCGAGAAAGTCTTTTAGCTGTTTAACATCGAGCTCTTTGATGAAGCGATGGTAGTACATCAATACCGCCGGAATCACCCCTGCTGCACCATTCGTTGGAGAAGTGACGACTTGCCCTCCTGCTGCATTTTCTTCACTAACCGCAAAGGCGAAGAGATTGATCCAATCCATGATCTCCATCGGATCGTTTTCAACTGCAGCGTTGGCTTCGAGCTTTTTCAAAAGGTTTGGTGCTCGACGAGTGACATTTAGACCACCTTCCAAAATCCCTTCCGTGTCGAAGCCACGTTGCATGCAGAGCGACATCACTTTCCAAATTTGCTCTGCTCTTTGGTTGATTTCTTCGTCTGAGCGAAATGCGAGTTCGTTTTGGAGGATCATGCCTCCCAAGCTGAAACCGTTCGTCTCGGCTTTTTCCAGCATCTCATCTGCGGATGTAAACGGAAATGGTACTGCGACCTCATTTTGTTGCGTGCCGTTCTCTAGTTCGTCGGCGGTGGCGATGAATCCGCCCCCAATGGAGTAATAAATTTCAAACGCTACTTGATCTCCAGCTGCGTCTAATGCCGTAATCGTCATACCATTTTCATGCAGGGGAAGGTTGTCGCTATGAAAGACGATGTCATGGTCGTAGCTAAACTCAATCTGGTGTGTACCGGCGAGCATGAGCGTATTATTGTCTATGGTATTTTGTAGCGCACTTTTGGCACTGCTCATTCTGATGGTATCAGGTTTATTTCCCATCAAACCAAGGACCGTGGCTCGGTCTGTATGGTGCCCTCGACCTGTCAGTGACAATGAGCCATAAAGGTCCACTTGCACCCGATGCACTTTCGCCATAGAGTCGCTAACTAGCTGAGTGAAATGGAATCCGGCAAGCATAGGACCATTAGTGTGGGAGCTGGATGGCCCGACACCAATTTTAAATATATCGAAAATCGACAGCATAATTGACTTCCTTTAGCAGTGAACCTTTATAAAGGTCTCTAGAACAGTGTTGTTAACTAGATGTTAAAGCTTGTGGGTCGGGAGTGAAAGAAGATTTTTGTAACACTGCCAACTAAGCGCGAGATTTTAAAATGAAGTTAGACAACATCGTCATCGTTTTAGGTAAACGCCTCGTCAATAACAGGTTGACCTCTGAGGGCATAACCAGAGTCGAAGCTTTGTCTTGTAGGACTGCATCACTACCGATAGAGCGAACGGTGATTGTTTTTTGTGGCGGAGTAACGCAAGGACAAAGTGTTTCTGAAGCAGAGGCGATGTACGCGTATTTTAGAACCCTAAACGCAGACTCTGTGAATCCGTTCCCTGAACGTCATATACTCTTAGAAACGGAGTCGTTGAACACGTTTCAAAACATGCGTTATGTTTCCCAAGTTTTGTGCAAAAGTGGGTTGTTCGAGTTATGGTTGGGGCATCCGGTTGAGGTTATCTTGCTGTCTAATGACTACCACCTCGAACGAATCATTGATATCCAGAATTTGATGGATGAGCAAGGCTTATTACGAGTACTTAAATCCGATTGCGAATCCATGGGGGTGACCCTCAATATTCCACTGGATATCAGCAAACATATTAGCGTGCCATACCCACATAAAGGGCTTATGGCGGAGACATTCTTGCTACTCGATGAACTCACAACCTACCGAGTTTATTTAGAAGGGGTCAAGCATGGCGTATTTTTCCGAGATTTATCAATTGTCCGAAAAAAGCCACTTATGATCGCAAGAGATACTATTCACAAATTGCTCTCTTTACCGCTCGATAAAGAGGCTTTGCAACATATTGAAGAAATGAAAAAGGCCGTCGAAATGACGGCCTTGGATGAATCTGTAGGTGCTGCGGAAAAGGCATTAAGTATCTTCCATCCGATACTGACGGCATTGAACCGTCGCTTTGACCCAGAGTCTATTCATTAAGCTCGCGTTTTGTGCGGACGGCGCTTAATGCGATCAAACAGTAGCAAAGCAGTTCTATACCTTCTTCTGAGATATTTTTAACATCACGGATGTAATTTTCGTCCATCACTTGTTGCCAAAAACTACCCATACCATACAAACGAGAGAAGACTAATAATAGCATTACAGCACCAACTAATAGCTTCATATGTGGCACCGTTAAAATGGTCGCCATTTCGTTCATGGTACCTTTACCACCTTGGTAAGCTTTGGCGCAAGCCAGTGCGGTGACAGCAAGTGCTGGGAAAACCCAAGAGCCATGATGAATCATGTCTGTCCAATAGTCCGTTTCGCGAATAATCAGTACTGCAAAAAATCCTGCAATCAAAATAGCCGCATGCTTTAGCTGAGGCTGTTGTTTCGATAAGCTGAAAAACGACCATGATGCAATAGCAAGCATCACAAGCTGGAGCGTTTCTGTAACGGAAAGCTCGCCAAGGCTTGATCCCAACACGACATAATCAAGACGAAGACTAAGGTTAACGAGAATACTTATAGCGACAATCATCAAGGCGTTTAAGCTTGATTTATAAATAATGCGCTTTGATTTTTCAGTAACAACGTTGCTTGGGGCTGACTCGGCTTCTTTTACTATTTGTGTTTTCATCTTGCTCACCTGTCCCAGAAAATGTGGAAGAAATGTGAATTAGTGTGATCTGTGTTTGGAATTTTATTGTCCAAGTGGAAAGTTATGTCAGGGGAATGTCAAGAATAGAACACTGTTCGATATAGGGTCGATGTGCGGTAAAGTCAGAGGTATGTAAAAACAACGTAAGAACACTTTGATAAATCAAATAAAAAAGGAGCCCAAAGGCTCCTAAGTGATAGAGGGAAGGTGACGTATCGATAAAAATAATTAGTAGTTGTCACCCTCATTTTCTTTGTGATTCTCGCGATAGTATTCCCATTGCTCGACGCGTTCATTGTCCGACAGCACACAGTAAGTGACACGTTCGCCGTTTTCCGACACGGTATCCAGCTCACCACCTTGCTGAACACAGTATACGGCTGCGGGATTTGCAACGGAGGTATACTCAGTTGATCGGGTCGCTCCCTCGTAAGTTGAACAACCAGCCAGTACCAATGTTGCAGCCATAGCCATCATTAAATTTGTCTTTTTCATTCTTTATCTCCGCATGGGGTGGGCGAGTATTGTATTGATTATAGGCAACTTTAAGAGATTATTGTCTTATCGATGTTAAAAGTAAGAGGGACGTATAAGAATTTAGATATTCTCATTTATTGCTGATTAGCACGTCACACTTCTGTTCTTGGCGTATTGTTGTGAAGGTCATATCAATCACTTCCTGACAAGCGCTCGAACGTACCTGGCCTACAACAATGATTTAAAGTGTGAAATTCGGTAATATGCGCACAAAACATTGACCGTGGTATTTTCGATGAGACATTTAAAATCGACCGTTCATCCAGACATAGAGCATTTGGATGACAAAATTGTTTTTCAGCGCAATGCAGCGCGAGCCATTGTACTTGATGGTGAAGATGTGCTGTTGCTCTATACAGAACGTTACCATGACTACACGCTACCAGGCGGTGGTATTGATGATGGTGAAGATGTCATTGCTGGATTAGTCCGTGAATTAGAGGAAGAAACGGGCGCCCAAAATATACATGGTATTAAGCCTTTCGGAATCTTTGAGGAGTTTCGTCCGTGGTACAAGGATGACGCTGACGTGATGCACATGGTGTCGTATTGTTATACATGTAAAATCGAACGTGAGCTAGGCGAAACGGCGTATGAAGATTACGAAGTTAAAAATGGAATGCGCCCGGTATGGATGAACGTACACGAAGCAATTGCACACAATGAAAAAACGATGGCAGAAAGCCCGAAAAAAGGCATGAGCATTGAGCGCGAAACGTTTTTACTTCAGTTGATTTCTAAAGAATTACTATAAACAGCTAGTTTGCATCATTACGACTTAGCTTCTGTTGGCTCTATTGTGGGCAAAGATTTTAGAGCAATAAAAAAGTCCGGACTCCCCCCCGGAACCCGGACTTATTCCAGACGCGCAAGCGAAGCGTCATCTTGATATGTTAGATTTGTTTCGAACTATGAAAACAATAGCTGTTTTACATTTAGTGTGTAAATAATTATTAGGTCTGACCATTGGTTTTCATGTTTTTTTGCAAACGCAATGTGACGCATATCTACCCAATTGCCAAGCGCAATTGGGGCGCTTTTTAGTAAACCACTACTCTTTCTTATCTTTGAGATACCTTACCTCAACTTTTTTGCACACGTTTGCATAGAGATCACGAGTTTTCAAATCCGCCGAACAGGATCTTGTGATTTTACGTTTCTCTGACATTGAGCTCTGTCGTAGCTTTTATCACAAATTAACTAGCGGAGGCAGTCGGCTAAAGTCGACCAGCGGTTGTGAAATCATAGGAGTGTCTGGAGCAAACAAGAGTAAAGGTTGAAATGATGAGGATTGTAACTGACCGATATCTATCAACTTTTCCAATGCATAGAAGCGGCTGACGTATTGGCGAGTCTCGTTAGGCAGCGTGAGTTGTTGGAAATCTCGACTTCCTGCTCGCTGAATAGCACGTGCAACACGTCCTTCTCCGGCATTGTATGCAGCTAAAGTGAGAGCCATATTTTGATCGAATTTGTTGTATAAAAACGCCAGGTACTTGAGCGCGGCCGTTGTGCTGGCTTCTGTGTCAAAGCGATCGTCTTGTTTTGTATTTATCGTTAATCCGAATCGTTTCGCTGTGGCTGGTATCAGCTGCCAAAGTCCGGCGGCGTTAGCGTGAGAAACGGCTTTGGGGTTGTAAGAAGATTCTAACATTGGCACTAAGGCTAGGCTATTTGGTAATGAGTGGTTTTGAAGCTGTTTGAAAATGTGGTTAATTACCGGCTTGGATGAATCGAGACGCTTGGCAATTTGTGGCTTGTATGGGGCTAATACTTGATACTGCGTTTGAATATCGACAGCATTTGGTTTTGCCTGGCATGTGAATGGAAGGTAGGACAGAAAGGCAATAAAAATAAAAAGGCCTACAGTACTCAGCCGAGATGGCGACTGAATCTGTAGGCAAGACGAACATCGTTTAGAACGATTTATCTTCATAAGTGTGTTGCACAGGTTGTTTGAGTTGACTGACCAACTCATGGAACGCCGCAGAGCTGTGGCCATTGCTCTGATTGTATTGTTGGCACTGACTTACCAACGTTTCCAATAGCGCCCATTGTTTTCTAGCTTGCATACCTATTTGGGCAGGCAAAGCATTGAAAATTCGTTTTACGCTGGCGTCATTACACGCTAACCCCAGCGCTCGCATACACTGGCTTCTGTCATTGGCGGAGCGGCTGAGTTTATTGAGTATCGGCATTTGTTTCTGAACATTGTCGTTCAGTGCCTCTCCATCAAACTTTAAGTACAATACCTTTTGCTGCTGAAGCAAAGGAAGCAGTTGTTGATAAAGCTTAATATCCTCAGATATAGAGCGAACAAATTGTTGAATTCGCTGCGATACTGCGCTTGCCATGATGTCTTCCTAGCGTTTTATTACTCGTGACCTGTATGGAACTGCATGATTGCCTTGGATAGCACTTTTGTATCTAGGCTAAGTTCACCACGCGCTAATGCGTTGCGTACTTGTTCTACTTTTTCCATATCAACATCAGGTAGTGATGCCATTTCAGCTTGAGCGCGATCTATCGCTACGGTATTCGCTTGAAATGCAGGCTCGTGTACTTTGCTCTGTTCGACGACGTCGAGAGGCTGTTTGCTTGCTTGCTGTAATTTTGTTTGTGGGACATGACCGCCCGCGACTTTGTCGATTTTCATGCTGTGGTCCTCATCATCATGTTCTAAATTAAGTAGGCGGTTAGAATGTGATAAACATTAAATATTTTTTTTGTACTCGAAGTTCAGTGTTACTGACGAGAGCCAAAATTAAAAAATGTTACCCCGAGTCAAAAAATCAAAATTGAGTATGAACCTGGTTTAATCCAGTTACGACTGCTCTTATGACCTTGCCCGAACTTGGGTTTTCCACGTCAATTTGTTGCCCTTTCGCTCCATCTTCTAAGGCGACTCCTTTTGTGCTGGCACTAAATCCATTTTTGCTCGCAATGACTATGACTTCATTGCCTTTCTCGATTAGAGGTGGGGCCGACAAATTGGATGGATTAACCACTTGTCCAGCCCTCAAACGACGAGAGGTTTCTAAGCCTACTGCTTGCTCGGGGCGAGTATAAAAATCGTCTTGGCGAGAGATGGTTCGGGTTTCAAGCTTTATGTGTTTAGCCGTTACGACTTCATTTCGGCCAACCGTGGTTGTCGCGACCAAAACAGGCAGAGTCAGCGAAGACTTTATCGTAACGTTAATTCGCCATGGTGATGCGATATTGTCGCAGCTGACTGAGCGCTTGAGGTTACCGACTGGCAACGTGTTGTTGTCACGACCTGTGATAACTAAAGGCGATTCACATTCTGGCAAGTGATTGGCTGAACCGGGCACCCACATGTCGAAGTCCAGTTTGTACTTCCCCCACTGATTGGAGAGCGCTACGCGATCCACCTCTTGTTCGAAATCCGTTGCTACAACGGACCTTATCTCTTCAACGCTGAGGGTTTTGTCATTGGTGTTGGCGAATGCTTGTTCTGATGTCAAAGCGAGTAACGTCAGCATTATTGTTGAGGAAGTAGACACTTTCCTCTTGTTTTTAATGCTTTCCGAGAACCGGAAGTTTGGCTTCCATCCTTGTTTGTAAATCATTGATATATATGGCTATTTTTTATGGCACGTATCTTGTTTGTATGTTGGCGTATTCGAGCCAACTGTAAGGAAGATGCATGGCGATCACATTTGAAAATGCTTTAGGAGTACATCCAGAGGCACTTAATTTTCGCGTTCAGCGTACCAAAGTCCTCGCCAGTAACCTAGCAAATGTTGACACCCCTGGGTATTTGGCGAAAGACCTAAGTTTCACCACCGTAATGAACCAAGTAACGGCAGGTGGTGTGAACAAACCGGTGCCAAAGTTCCAGGTTCAGGCCCAATACTCGGTGCCTTACCAGAATAGCAAAAATGGCAACACCGTAGAGCTTGGTGTTGAACAAGCAAAATTCACGCAAAACAACATGGACTTTCAAACTAGCCTGACGTTTCTCAACATGAAATTTAATGGCTTAGCGAAAGCGATTGAGGGACGTTAATTATGTCATTCACTGATATTTACTCGATCACTGGTTCCGCGATGACAGCACAAACTGTGCGTCTGAATACGGTAGCCAGTAACTTAGCAAACGCAGATGCAGTATCTGCAAATCCAGAAGATGCTTATAAAGCGCTTAAGCCAGTATTTGCGACTGTGTACCAAAAAACGCAAATGACAACAGAAAATGGAGCTTATCCCAATGCAGAAGTTCGCATTGTTGACGTTGTTAAAAATGCTGGAGATGCAGAGAAGCGTTTTGAGCCGAACAACCCACTGGCTAATGATGAAGGCTATGTGTTTTACCCAGATATTGATGTAGTTGCTGAAATGGCAGACATGATGTCCGCAACACGCAGCTTCGAAACGAATGTTGAAGTATTAGCCAATGTAAAAAGTATGCAGCAAGGTCTGCTTAGATTAGGGCAGGGTAGCTAATGAGTATTGCACAATACACCCCTTTATCGTCTGACGCTCCAGTAAATACAAAAGCAAAAGACAGCAACGGTATCTCACCAAACCCTAAAGACATGAACAGTGCTTCTTCATTGGAGAATGAGTTTATTTCTTTGATGGTGGCTCAAATTCAAAACCAAGACCCACTTAATCCCCTTGATGGTACGGAATACGTTGGTCAATTGGCTCAGTTCTCGCAGGTACAAAGTACCGAGAATATGTCTAAGACAATGCAACAGAGCATGGTGTTACTGGACAACATGCAAGTGCTGTCAACAGCGGGCCTTGTTGGGCAAACGGTTTACGTCAATGCGGATGAATTTCAGCTTGGTGAAGACGTACAAAACGGAAAAATCGAACTCGCTCATAGCTCAAACCAAGTCACGTTAGTTGTTAAAGATGAATTTGGTCAATCAACTAAAGTGCCACTAGGTGCTCACGGCAAAGGTGACGTCGACTTTTCAATTAATCCTGAAGAACTTGGTCTTAAACCAGGCAAATACTCAGTGGCCGTAGAAGTGCAAGAAGGGCAAGCAAGTCCAAATGTGCTGATGGCAGGCACTGTTGAGCAAGTGCGCATTCCTAATACCGGTGGCGCAGCATTAGTCAATGTCCATGGCGTTGGCAACGTTCCTTTCTATCAAATCACTCAGTTTGGTGCTTAACCAAATACGGAAATCAGAGGTCTATTTATGAGTTTTAACATCGCACTAAGTGGTCTGGACGCGACCAACACAGAGCTAAACACAATCAGCCACAACATTGCCAACGCATCAACGTATGGTTTTAAAGGTGGCCGCACAGAATTCTCCGCTGTATATAACGGCATGCAACCTGGTGGTGTGGAAGTC
This sequence comes from Vibrio sp. Vb1980, assembly GCF_033338615.1. NCBI lineage: Bacteria > Pseudomonadati > Pseudomonadota > Gammaproteobacteria > Vibrionales > Vibrionaceae > Vibrio > Vibrio sp. Vb1980. The sequence goes on along the minus strand of NZ_JAWOSZ010000004.1, from coordinate 170,190 downwards.
GCGTCAATTTCACAGAACTTCGACAAAGACGGCAGTATCACAGGAACTGGCCGTGCGATGGACCTAGCTATTAATGGCGGTGGCTTTTTTGTTACTAAAGATAATATGGGCCAAATGTTGTACACACGTTCAGGTGTGTTCTCAACGGATAAGAACAACTTTGTTACGGCTAACAGCGGTGCAAAGCTTCAAGGTTACAGTGTCGATAGCAACAACAACCTAATGACAGGTTCTGTGGGTAATATTCAGGTATCGACTTCCTCACTGAATGCTAAAGCAACAGACAGCTTAGATTTTGTTGCGAACTTCGACGCAAGCGCGTCTGTTATTGATAAAGCCGTAACGCCATTCAATCCAAAAGATCCAAGCTCATTTAACTCGTCTTACACAACAAAAGTCTACGACTCATTGGGTAACTCGCACACGGTAACTCAGTACTTTACTAAGACTGCTTCTAACTCGTGGGAAGTGAACGTTCAAGTAGATGGCGGTACGACGCCAGTAGCAACTGTGCCTGTAACGTTTGGTAAAGACGGCTCGCTTTCAACACCAACTGCGCCGTTTAATGTTTCATTCCCTGCAGCAGGTGCGAACGCGATGAGTGTAGACATTAACCTGAAAGGCAGCACGCAATTTGGTGCAGCTTTTGGCGTAAGTACTAATAGCCCTAACGGTTACACATCAGGTGAACTTGCAGGTGTACGCGTTGAAGGTAACGGCATGGTTTACGCGACTTACACTAACGGCCAATCACAGCTACAAGGTCAGGTTGTTCTTGCTGATTTTGCAAACACACAAGGCTTAGCGAAAGTGAGTGGAACATCATGGACTCAAAGCTTTAGCTCAGGTGCTCCAATTATGGGTGTTCCGGGGTCAGGTACGATGGGTGACCTAACTCCGGGTGCATTAGAAGGTTCTAACGTTGACTTAACCAGCGAGCTTGTTGCTCTAATGACTGCACAACGCAACTACCAAGCAAACGCAAAGACAATTTCTACCAGCGACAAGCTTACTCAAGCTTTGTTTAACGCGGTGTAATGGGAGTTTTGCATGGATAGTTTGTTATTTACGGCAACGTCGGGTGCCAGCCGAGTTCTTAAAGCGCAGCACGTTCGTTCAAACAACTTATCAAATGCTGATACTGCGGGTTTTCGAGCGGATATGGAGCGTGTGCGTAGTGTAGAGATGCAAGGCCCAGGTTTTGATGGCCGCACTATGGTTGTGACCAACTCTGCCTCAACACGTTTCGACGCTGGCGATATTGTGAAAACAGGACGTCCGTTGGACGTTGCGGTTATGGGTGAGGGGTATCTCTCTGTAGAAACCCCAGCGGGTAACGAAGCTTACACCCGTGCAGGCAATATTCAGGTCGATACTTTTGGCGCTCTAACAATCAATGGGTTCCCTGTCCTCGGTGACAATGGTCCTTTGGTTGTGCCGGATTATCAAAAGATTGAAATCAGCGAGCGTGGTCAAGTCTCAGTGATCCCACCAGGTGGCGGCGCAGAAATTGTGGCAGGCACTTTGAAGTTGGTTAAACCGGAAATTAATCAACTGCAAAAAGAGAGCGATAGCTTGCTGCACAGCGTAGATGGCGTGCCATTCGCGGCAGATGAAACCGTGCAACTCTCTCCTGAGCACATTGAGGGCAGTAACGTATCTGCTATTGATGAATTGGTTAGTGTGATGTCGCTGACGCGCAACTTTGAAATGCAAGTTCGCATGATGAAAACGGCGGAAACTTTAGCAAAAGCTGGTAACAAATTAATGGCGGCGAGCTAAGTCTCGCCCCGCAAGGAGTAAAAAATGCATTCAGCATTATGGGTAAGTAAAACAGGCATGGCAGCGCAAGACACGAAGATGACTGCCATTTCTAACAACCTAGCAAACGTAAACACGGTTGGCTTTAAGCGTGACCGAGTTGTATTTGAAGATCTTTTCTACAGCATTCAGCGTCAACCAGGCGCTCAAGTAGACCAAGTTAACGAACTACCAAGTGGTATTCAGCTAGGTAGCGGTGTTCGCGTTGTTGGCACACAAAAAGTATTCACTCAAGGTAATACCCAAAACACAACGCAAGAGTTGGATCTTGCTGTAATGGGTCAGGGTTTCTTTCAAATAGAAAACTCGGACGGACAGATCATGTATACACGTAATGGTCAGTTCCATAGAAACTCAGAAGGCTTAATGGTGAACAGTCAGGGCCTGCCTTTAGAGCCTCAAATCCAGATCCCAGACAATGCGGTCTCTTTCTCTGTGGGTGTTGATGGCACCGTGACTACAACAACAGCAGACGATCCAACACCTCAGCAGCTTGGTCAAATTACACTTGCAAAATTCATCAATCCAGCAGGCTTAGAGGCCATGGGTGGCAACTTATTCCGTGAAACGGAAGCCAGCGGTCCAGCTGATGAGCTGATTGCAGGAGCTGATGGTGCCGGCATTATCAAGCAAGGTGCACTGGAAGGGTCAAACGTACAAGTAGTAGAAGAGATGGTCGACATGATCACCACTCAACGTGCGTATGAGATGAATGCGAAAGTGGTCTCTGCTGCAGATGACATGCTGAAGTTTGTTTCGCAATCAATGTAAGTATGAAATTGGTGATGATGAAGGAAAAAGCAATGAAATGGCTTTCTAAGAGTTGGGCAGTAGCCGCCGTGTTGCTGGTGGGATGTGCTGGCCGTCAGGAATTTATTCCGCCTGAGCCGAATGCTGAGGAATATGCACCACCAACGCTCGATTACACGCTGCCGGAAACCCAATCTGGTAGCCTTTATCGTCACCAATACACGATGACCCTGTTTCAGGATCGTCGTGCTTACCGAGTTGGCGATGTATTAACGATTCAATTATCAGAAGAAACCTCATCGAGTAAAAATGCGGGTACTAAGTTCGGTAAAAGTTCAGCAATTAACTTTGTGGCTCCGACCATAGGCACGAAAACTATCGATGAGTTAGGGGTTAGCGTGGATGGCAAACGTAACTTCGATGGCAGTGCATCAAGTTCACAAGGCAACAAGCTTCAAGGTGCCATTACGGTAACGGTACACGAAGTATTACCTAATGGCGTATTGCGTATCAGCGGTGAAAAATGGCTTCGTCTGAATCAAGGCGACGAGTTTATTCGTCTAACCGGTATCGTCCGTGTGGATGATATTAACCGCAGTAACCAAGTTTCTTCTCAACGAATTGCTGATGCAAGAATTACCTACGCAGGTCGCGGAGCGCTAGCTGACAGCAACGCAGCCGGGTGGCTAACTCAGTTCTTCAACAGCCCATGGGTACCTTTCTAATGAAGACAATGCAATCTTTCTTTATGTCTCTCCTATTGGTGTTGACCTTGGGACTACCAGGCACTTCACGTGCTGAAGCGGAAATTCCGATCATGGACTTGGTCGATGTTCGCGGCATTCGAGAAAACCAACTGGTTGGTTATGGTTTGGTAGTTGGCTTAGCCGGCCAAGGTGACCGAAACCAAGTGAAATTTACCTCTCAATCTATTACCAACATGCTACGTCAGTTTGGGGTTCAAATTGATGACAGTATGAACCCTAAGCTACGAAATGTGGCTTCTGTGAGTGTGACAGCGTCCGTTGACCCAATGGCAGGCCCAGGACAAACGTTGGATGTGGTTGTGTCTTCAATCGGTGATGCAAAGAGCCTTCGCGGTGGTACGTTATTGCTAACGCCTTTACGTGGTATTGATGGCGAAGTGTACGCGATTGCGCAAGGTAACGTGGTTGTGGGCGGCTTATCTGCAGAGGGGCGAAGTGGCTCCAAAGTAGAAGTAAACACACCAACGGCGGGTCGCGTTCCGAATGGTGCGACTTTAGAGAGAGAAATCAAAACCGATTTCAACCAACGTGATGAAATCACCCTAAACCTGCGCAAGCCTAGCTTCACTACAGCAAAAAATATTGCGCGTGAAATTAACAACACTTTTGGGCCTAACGTTGCAGTTGCGATCAATAAAGCGCGCATTGATATGCGTGCACCAAAAGATACACAGCAGCGTGTCGTCATGATGTCGATGCTTGAAGAAATGAGCGTCGTTGAAGGCCGTAAACCTGCTCGTATTGTCTTTAACTCTCGCACTGGCACCGTAGTGATCGGTAAGAGTGTCAAAGTGAGTGAAGCAGCAGTAAGTCACGGTAACTTGACCGTGCGAATTTCTGAATCACAACAAGTTAGTCAGCCTAATGCGTTTGCAAATGGCGATACGAAAGTCGTTAACCAAACGGACCTTGATGTGAATGAAGATCTCGCTCAGATGGTGATTTGGCCTCCAGGCACGGAACTTAACACCATAGTTAATGCGGTAAATAGTTTAGGTGCCACGCCTACAGACTTGATGTCTATCCTGCAAGCTTTGAGTGAAGCTGGTGCATTGAACGCTGAATTGGTCGTGATATAAGGAGTTAAGGATGAAGCTAGACAGTACCAATGAACAAACTCAGTTAAATTCGATGCTTTATCACGACAATAGTGCATTGGCTAACATCAAGCATAGTCGTGATCAAGAAGGCGCACTTGAAGTCGTCGCAGGTCAATTTGAGGCAATGTTCCTACAAATGGTGTTACGCCAAATGCGCAGCAGTAGTGATGCTCTTGCTGATAAAGACAGCCCGTTCGCCAGTCAGCAACAAGGGGTATTCCGTGATATGTATGACGGTCAGCTGGCGATGGAACTAGCAAAGAAACAGAGCTCAGGCATTGCCAATATGCTCATCCAGCAGCTGAGCCCGTCTATGCGTGAGGTTGCTTTCGATGCTGCGCGCAACATCTCATCCGCTAACGATGGTAAAGCTTCGAATTCTGAATCTATCTCACAAGTAGATTCTAAAGAGGTGGAGAAGAATTCAAGCCTATTTAATACCGCTTCTCAAGCCGTCGCCTCTGTTAAACAGGTATTCGGTGAGGCCGGTATGACTACCGCGTTTTCTCAGCCGTTGATCAGAAAAATGGAGCTGTAAATGAACCTAGTTAATATTGCCCTTTCAGGTTTAGGCGCGAACCGTGTGGCCCTAGACGTAACCGCGCAAAACGTGGCAAACGTGAATACCGTGGGTTACAGTCGTCAACAAGCGTTGATGGCGTCTGTCGATGATGGTAAAGCCAATCGCTTAAGTCCAGGTTTAGGGGTAGAAGTCACTAGCATTCGCCGCGTTACTGATCAATTTCTGATTAAGCAAACGTGGTCGACTAACAGTATGGCGGCATACGCATCTGGATACACCAGTAACATGAGTCAGCTGGAGAATACGCTTGGTGCCGATGGTTTCAGTATATCGGCTGGCTTGGACTCACTAAACGCCGCGCTTAACGATGCGACCGTTAAGCCAGAATCCATACCCTACCGCCAGCAGATCATTAACGAATCTGAAGCTTTGGCCCGCCGTTTTAATACGCTTACCGAGTCTTTATACAATCAACATAAAGACATGAGCGACCAACGTAATGCAGCGCTTAACCACGCGAATAGCCTTATGGAAAATATCGCGAAGGTGAACAAGCAACTGGTAGAGATGCAAGGTACAGGTGGTAACCCATCACAGTTAATGGATGAACGAGATAGGTTAATCGGTGAGTTATCTCAAACCATTGAAATCAAAACAACACAGCAGCATGACGGCAGTGTTCAGGTCACACTAACCTCTGGTCAACCGCTTGTGATGGGTACGGACCATGGCAAACTGGAAGCCATTCCTGACCCGAGTGATCCTTACTTGGCGGACTTACACGTCACGTTCTCGAATCAAAGCTTTGCGATTGGTGACTCGCTTGGTGGCAAATTAGGTGCGATTAATGACTATCAAACCGAAGTGTTGAAACCAAACCAACTGGCTCTGAATGACATGGCGAAAGCTCTCGCGGATGAATACAACGCCGTGCTTGCGACTGGCAAAGACTTAAATGGCAACCCAGGTAAACCTTTGTTCAGCTATGACCCAGCAAACCCTGCAGCCAGTTTGGATATTACCAAGCTAACTCCAGATGAGCTTGCGTTCTCAAGTGATGGAACACCTGGTAACGCAGATGCGTTGCAATCATTGATCGAGTTAAGCAACAAGCCAGTGGCGGTATCAGGTTACGGCTCAGTAAGCTTGAACGATGCCTTTAGTTCAATGGTGGGTCAAACCGCAATTAAAGCACGCCAAGCTAATGCTGATTATCAAGCGAAGTTAGCCATGAACAAGCAAGCGCACGCAGCTCGCGATAATGTTAGTTCCGTAAACAGCGATGAAGAAGCGGCTAACCTAATGATGTTTGCTAATGCGCACAATGCCAACATGAAAGTGATCAGCACAGCAAATCAACTGCTCGATTCTATTCTGCAGTTATTCTAAGAGGAAAGTTTAGATGCGAATTAGTGACAATCAATTTAGTCAAATGATGTTGCACAGCTTGCAGAGCAATAGCGCGGGATTAGGCGAAGCTCTGCAACAGATGTCTACTGGCAAGCGCTTGACCAAGCTGTCTGACGATCCAATGGCTTCGATCAAGTTGCTTAACTTAGACCGAGAAACCAGTGCGATTGCTCAGTACAAAAACAACATTGAAAACGTAAAAACGACGCTATCGAGTCAAGAAACCCATTTAGATTCGATCAAAGAAAGCTTAAAAAGCATGCGAGACATCGCGCTTTGGGGTGCGAACGGCTCTCTTACTGACGAAAGTCGTGGCGGTATGATTACAGAGCTTAAGAGTTACCGTGACTCTATTGAGTCGTCTTTTAACGCGCAGGATGAAGAAGGGCACTACCTTTTCTCTGGTACTAAAACGGATACTGCGGCTGTAAGTAAAGCGAGCGGCAGCTACGTAATTGAAGGTAATAGTGACAAGCGCGTAGTAACAATTGCTAAAGGTGTCACGATGGATTCCAATATGACTGCAAAAGAAATATTGGACCTTGGGGGAGGCCATAACGTGCTTAACCAAATTGATGCGCTGATCAAAGAGTTTGAGAGCCCTACCGCCAACTTCAGAGCTGAAGTTGAGGCGAGTATCAGCGCTATCGACGATACTTTTTCAAACGTACTAGGGACCATGACTGAGATTGGTGGTCGACACAACAACTTAGATCTTGTTGGTGGCGCGCACAGTGAAAACAAGCTGTTCGTTGACAAAGTATCTGGAGACCTCTCTGCTCTGGACTATGGTGAAGCGTCGGTACGATTGAGTAATTACATGGCCGCTTTGCAAGCAACGCAAGCAAGCTATGTGAAGATCGATGGTTTGTCGCTGTTTGACCGTTTATAAGGTTAGGAAGTTCTTTTTATGGTAATGAGTACAGTAGAGGTTAGACCCCATAGCATACGCTTAGGTGGACAAGAACAAGCCTCTATCATGCCGACCCGTTCTGCAGACTCAAGTACGGCAATTAAACCGCGCCCGGCGCAAATTCAGGCTGACACTGCGTCAGCCTACTCTGTATCTGGTATTCAGCTTACGCAGGGTCAGCAGCAAGCCACGGCGGTTCAGATCGCGTCCAAATCGCTGCAGGTGATTGGCAAAGAGCTCACGCAAATTAAACGTGGTTTGACGCAAGCTGTGAATCAAGGCGTACAAAATGTTCCTAGTTTGCAGGATACATTGGTTCGCTCTAAAGCCACCATCCAAAAAGTCGTTGAGCAAGCACGTTTCGATGGCCAGAAAGTCCTAAATAACGAACTGCACTTAAAACTGGATAAAGCGGACATTCGTCGCTTTTCTATTCCAGGTTTGAATGTTCATCGCTTAAGCGACAAGGCCGAGCAAATCCGTTTGGATTTTCCTCAAGGTCAAGCGGTGATGATTCAGTTTGATGGACAATCAGACGGTGAGCGAACGGTCAAAATGCTGGATCGCAGCTTGATTGCGTTAGGAATGCGAGCCTCATTAGCCGATGATGGCAGCATTTTATTTGAAGCCAGAGACAACGCTTATCAACAAATGCAGCAAAAGGTGATGGTAACGGGGGAAGGGCACCGATTCCCTGCGGGGCAGCCTAACGTTTTGAACTTAAAGTCTGAGCCAGATGGTATTGCGGAGCTCGGGTTTGATTTAGGCTCACGCGACGGCATCAAGCAGACGATTGCCAAAGTAAATCAGCATCTGAAACAAGTTCAAACGAGCTTGCAGGAGGCGAAAGCTTTTCATGGTGAACTGAATACTCAAATGCGTTCTATCCAAACCAAAACCGCACAGCTTTCAGTCAATGAGGTGAATGCAAAACTGGATGGATTCATGCAAAAGTCTGGCGAGTTTACTTCGACTTTTCAGGCATTGAATGCGCAAGCAAACGTGCGTCGTCATACCGTGGTCGCTTTACTGAAGTAACGAACACTCCAATGATTCCCGGCTTTACACTGTTATCGTCCCCCAATAACGAAAACAGCGCACTGTCGGGAATCTCTCTTTGACTCGTCTAGGGCTCGAGTGCTTTTGCCACCGAACGATTCAATTTCTGGAATAGCCATCCAAGTGCTATCAAAGATGCACCTAAGCCTAAGAAGCTTATTGCTCGCCAGAACCCATCCAGAGAGCTCACATCCCATAAGAATACTTTCAGTGCGACACCGGCAAGGACCACTAGACCGACACGCTGCATCATCAGCCCCTGTTGGGTCACGCCGCGCCAAGTCAGCAATCCACCTACGAGCAAGCCAGCCACTGAATAACTGAACAACTCTGCCATGCTGGTTGGCTGATACAGCATCATCGATGTGGTTTGCCAGAATTGACGGATAGACATCCCCAACCAAATGGCTGCAAGTAAAAAGCCTAGACTAGCAATCGCAAATCGATGAACTTGCAACGTATTCCAGCGTTTAAAGGTTGCGATAAGCAGGATGCAAGCTGGTAACAGCCAGCCGATACTCAGCATGTTAAAGATGGGAAGTGCTTGTGCCGAGACGTTATCAGTCACCAACGGCGATTCTGCCGTATTAAGCAAAATAATCAATATAGCGAACGCGCACCAAAGCAAGTAACTATAGATTTCGTAGATACGGCTTAAGCGTTGCGCAAATTGGCTGCGGTAGCTGTATACCAAACCCATAACTAATGCTTGATTGGCAAAGACTGCCGCACTTGTGAAGTCGATGTTCCCCAAGTAACCATATTGCCCCGTTAACCAGTAGTTAGTTTGGGTGAACAATGCCATTAAGAATACATGTAAAAACGCCCCTTCAAACCAGTTGGTCAGTTCTCGGTCCACTTGTTTTAGTGTTGAACGAGCATAAGACAAGATGAAGAGAGAAGGCAGATAACTCACCAGAACCCAAGCCCAATGCCCAGCTTCTACCGGTTGCCATTCGGGTATGAAAGGTAGCAGCGTGAGTCGGATAACCAGTATTCCCATTGCCACTTTAATCGCCCAACTCGCAGGTCGAAATAACCCGACTTGAGCCTGTAAGGCCATTATCGCAACTTGTATTGAGATTGCTGTTGTTAACCAAGTATCACTCAACCAAACAAAAGCGATACCTACGATTAAAGCATGCATAACGGCAGAGCATTCTAATGCCAACGAACGTGCACGCTGACCAAGCACAACGTAGTAAGTGGCCATCAATGCGCAGAATGCAGTCCAATACCACAGGTAGCCTTGCATAAATTCGTCAATATAAAACAACGTAATTAAGCTCATCGCGGGAGCCAGTACCAGCAGAAGCAGCCCACTGAGTTGCGAACGGTCACTAAGTGATTGGCAATATGTTCGATAGCAGATCAGCGCAATACTCACCGCCAATGCGAATAGGATGCTAGCTTCTCGCTCTAACATATACAGCGCATTAAAAGCGATGGTAAGAACAATCAGCGCGGTTGCTGAGACGAGAATGGATGGCAAAAATACACGTAATGACCAGCCTGTACGAAGTGCTGGTAGCCAGATGATCGCAACAAGCAGCGTATAACAGTACGCCATTTGTAGAGTGTTCAGATCCGGCATTCTGGTGACGGCAGAAAAGGTCAATAAAGCAGTTGCGAGAGCGGTAGCGGTCGGCGAGTTTGTCCACTTGCTTTGATAGTGACGAAAGCGAGGATTGAGCATCCAACCCATTCTCGGAACCGCGAAAATGAGATACAAAGTGATGGAGAGATAAATCGCGAGCCACGAGAACAACAGTTCTGTTGGTGTACTCTCAATCAACAGCAACATCCAAATGACATGTGGAATCGCGATACTTGGCGTAATCCATGACCTACGCACTTTTTGCATCAATAAGGTCGCCGCGAACGAAATTGCGCAGATGTATCCGGCTAACAAAAAGTAGTTGGGTTCATTACCCCCAATCCACAGTGGTGCTGTGTAGCCACCAATTAAGCCAAGCACGGCCATTAACGGCCCTTGTCGCAATGATAATGCTAAACTGAAAAATGCCGCTGAAGCCAAGATGATCAACGAGATACTCGGCGTTAGCATTTGATAAACCACAAAGGCAAAAATGACGGTGCAGTAAATGCCCGTTAATCCCGTACCGGTAACAGCAGCAGGAACATACGTAAAGCCTTGGGCTCGTGCTGCCCGTTGCGGATTCTGTTGTTCTTTACGGTGAAACCACTCGCCAACAAGCACCATAAGTAATGAGATCACAAAGGCAAAGGACACTCGCATAAATGGCGAAAACTGGATGTGACTACCAATCACCTGTACGAGATAACCTCCACCGATCAGCATGGCCAATGCGCCTACCCAAACCAACCAATTTTCTTGAATGTTGCTAAGCAGGCTCTGAACTTTACTCTGAAGGAATGACTCATTTTCTTGACTAAAAACATCCAGTTGCACTTCTCTTGTCTGGGCGTACCCTTGATTCGCAGCGCTCTGGTCCAAGTCTAGGTTGGCAGCTGGATCATGTTCCCCAGAGGGTGAGACATTTTTCTGTGGTGATTCTATGTGAGGTGACGTCGCTACAGATGGTGTGTCTTTTTCGATGCTGGATTGTTGGTGCGCTTGTGGGTTTGAGCCCCCATGGACACTGGCTCGTAGTGATGTGACTTCCTCACGAAGTTTGGTTAGTTCTTTTTCTAAAAGTGCAGCTCGGTTGGCGGCTTTCACTCCGATGAGGATGGTGAGACACGCCATGAACAGTGCTAGTATTACGTACAATCCATTTCTCCTTGCGTACGTCGCGTGACCCACGATTCTTAACTTTGAGCACTTACGCTAAAGCTTAGTTCATGCTCTATGCCTTAGCCTCATATAGTGCTAGGTTCCGCGCTTTCTTCAGAAATCATTCTACATAATGAAACTCAATGCGTAATGATGAATTCGACAAAGTCGCACACTTGTGTGCCACTTTAAGACCTGATGAACAAAAATGAGTCGTTAAGTCATTGGGGGTCAACTATATTCATAGTTCTGATGCGATCGCCAAAGGACTTCAAACATGTGCGTTTCGTAGCGATGTCATCGAAGGTCAGTCGTTTGATTTGCACGTTCGGTTGTTTCTATTTGACCGTAAGGCTGAATGTATTCGGGTATAGCGCATTCACGCGAAAAAAGACAAAAACAGGTAATTATTGATGCAAGTGGGTAATGAAGCGCTGGTGCTGTCAGCGGTTGGGGTTATTGGTTTAGGTTGCCAATGGTTAGCTTGGCGATTGCGTTTGCCAGCGATTTTATTTTTGTTGTTGGCAGGGCTGATCGTCGGGCCATTTATGCAGTGGTTAAATCCTGATGAGATATTAGGTAATTTGCTCTTTCCGTTGGTCTCTTTGGCGGTGGCAGTGATTTTATTTGAAGGCAGTTTGACCTTAAATTTTAAAGAAATTCGTGGCGTGAGTGGTTCGGTATGGAGCATTGTTTCCATCGGGGCGATCATTTCGTGGGCGGCGACCAGTATCGCAACACACTATTTCCTCGGCTTTACTTGGGAGCTTGCCATGTTGTTCGGCAGCTTAACCGTAGTAACAGGGCCGACGGTCATCGTGCCACTTCTACGAACCGTAAGACCTAACAGTACGCTTGCTAACATTTTGCGATGGGAAGGGATTTTGATTGACCCGCTCGGTGCGCTTTTTGTTGTGATGGTTTACGAGTTTATCGTATCTCACAGCGCGATAAATAGCGTCGAAGTGTTTGGGACGATCATTGCTGTCGGTGTCATGCTAGGTGCGGCCTCAGGCTATGCAGTTGCGACGATCATGCGTCGCTCTTGGCTACCGGAATATTTGCAGCCATTTGCGGTTTTGATGGTGGTTCTAGGTGTATTTTCGGTCTCTAACCACATTGAGTCTGAAGCTGGGTTACTAACCGTCACCGTAATGGGTATGTGGCTCGCAAACGCTAAAGACATCAATATTCAGCAAATTCTGCACTTTAAAGAGCATTTAACCATTTTACTGATCACCGGATTGTTCATCTTCCTTGCGGCTCGAATCAGTCTGGATGATTTTGCTGCGCTAGGTAGCGGTGCGTTATTGTTGTTTGTATTTATGCAGTTAGTGTCGCGTCCGTTATCGATTTTTCTTTCAACCTTCCGCAGCAACTTGCGTCTTAAAGATAAGCTGTTTTTGTCTTGGGTTGCACCGCGCGGTATTGTTGCTGCTTCGATTTCGTCTCTTTTCGCGATCAAATTGACCGAATACGGCATTGATGAAGCGATTTTACTGGTCCCTATGACCTTCATGGTGATTATAGGAACGGTCGTGTTACAAAGTGCGACGGCACGTCCTGTAGCGCTGACGTTGGGCGTTGCAGAGCCAGCACCACGCGGCTTCTTGTTGATTGGTGCTAACCGAGTAGCAAGAGAAATAGGGCAGGCGCTGGCGCGTTATGACCGCCGCGTATTAATGACTGACTCAAACTGGGAGTACATCAGTCAGGTTCGTATGTTGGGGTTGGATTACTATTACGGCAACCCTATTTCTAGTCACGCGGACGACAACTTGAACTTGATAGGAGTTGGACAAGTGGTTGCATTAACGCCCGATCAGCATTTCAACATTATGGCTTGCATGCAATTCGTCGACGAGTTTGGGGAAGATAAAGTTCACTGCTTACAAAAAGTGAAAACCAACGGCAATGGCAGCGAGAAGCACTCCGTGGCTCAGGAGTACCATGGTAAATTGCTGATGGGCGGCAATGTAAGCTATACCCAGCTAGCCAGTATGTTAAGTCGTGGTGCAGAGGTTAAACACACGAAATTGAGCGATAACTTCACGTATCAAGATTATTTAGCGCATCACAAAGGTAGTTCAGTTGTACCGCTGTTCCATGTAGAAGAAAAAGGAAAAATTCAATTCTGTGATGATCCCGAACAGTTTGAACCAACGACGACAAGCACTGTTGTGTCGCTAATTCTGTCGGACAGCGTAAAGTAAACTACAGAGCAATGTGATCCATTTTCATCATGGGTATCGTACGCTGATTATCTCAATTTGAAGAGAAACTTGCCGGCTTGTTTAAAACGGAAAGCGAGTTTCTTTTCTTATAATGTCAGGGGCAGTCGAGATTCATTACTCGTTTCGGAAAAGTAATCCGGCAAATTCACAAAATTCGCATTGACGTTACTGATAAGGATCGCAATACTGCGCGACTGTTTTACTTTAGGGTGACATTATGGCTCCGCAAACTAACCGAAAAGATTTACACCTAGATGCTGTTTTACATCATGATATGAGCATGAAGCATAAAACGGCGGGTTTTGAGTCTGTCGAGTTTGAACACTGTGCGCTGCCAGAATGTGACTTTCACGCGATCGATTTATCGACAGAGTTTCTTGGTCATCAATTAGCGCTACCGTTTTTGATTAGCTCGATGACTGGCGGAGCAAAAGACGCAGAAACGATCAATTGTCGTCTAGCTGAAGCAGCAAGTGAATTAGGTATTGCCATGGGTGTGGGCTCGCAACGGATTAGCTTAGAAGAAAGTCAGCATTCGGGCTTGGGTAAAACCATTCGTGAGTTGGCGAAAGAAGTACCGTTGTATTCCAATCTTGGAGCCGCTCAATTGCTCGATAAAGGTAAACTCGATAATGCGCAACGTGCGGTTGAGGCGATTCAAGCCGATGCCTTGTTTGTGCACGTTAATCCAATGCAGGAAGCGTTTCAGAAAAATGGCGACCACAATTGGGTTGGTGTTTTCCAGGCAATTGAGATGCTTAAATCTCGCGTGAAGGTTCCTATCATTATCAAAGAAGTCGGTTTTGGTATTAGCGGACACGTTGCGCAGCGATTAATTGATGCTGGTGTGGATGCAATTGACGTTGCGGGCGCGGGTGGCACAAGCTGGAGTGCGGTTGAAGGGTATTGCCAAGATAATCCGAAAATGCAGCGTGCAGCCGAGCTTTTCCGCGATTGGGGTGTCCCTACAGCAACATGTTTGGCTCAAATCCGCGCACTGCATCCTACATTACCCTTGATCGCCTCGGGAGGTGTTCATAACGGACTTGAAGCGGCGAAAGCCATTCATTTGGGGGCTAATCTCATTGGGCAAGCTGGTGCGGTATTAAAAGCTGCGACGATCAGCACGCAGTCTGTCGTCGATCACTTTGAACAAATGGCATTAGAGCTGCGTTTAGCGTGCTTTGGTACTGGCTCTTCTAAGGTTGGTGAGCTAACGAAAGCGCGCTGCCTATAGCTTTTAGAATGGCGCGCTTTACACAGAGTCGCTCAATAACTTTTCGGTGTCTTAACACGTAGACTGATAATTTCGTTATAGTTGATACAAAAGTCACTTCAGCTAGTGACGCCTTTATTCAGACATTTGAATGGGCTCGTGTTGAAGAGATTGAGTTTAATTTTACTATTGTTTGCAACTGGAACCTTAAATTTATGAAAAAACTAGTCATGCTGATGTTGGCGGCTTCTGCTTTGACCGCTTGTAGTGATGAAGTGGGCACTGAAGGCTGGTGTAACGACATGCGCGATAAGCCAAAAACAGAATGGACAGCAGACAACGCGGTAGACTTTGCAAAGCATTGTGTTCTGCAAGATGGTGTCGGCAGCGAGCAATGGTGTGAAAACCTGAAAGATAAGCCGAAAGGTGACTGGACTGCAAACGAAGCGACCAGCTTTACTAAACACTGCATTTTTTAAGCACAGCGGAAAGCGCCTTTTCTGAGGCGACATTCTGTGAGGTAAACACCAAGCGTTATTGCTTGGTGTTTTTGTATCTAAAATAGCTCGATTTTTCACGTGTCAGCGCACTTCCCTCTGAATGGAAAGTTTTACATTTTCGTTTCATTTTTGAAAACCTGTATTGCCTGTCTTTAATTTTTCGTATTGCAATGGCATGGTGTCGAGATAGCCATCTAATTCAATTAGACTCATAACAAAAAGGAATTCAAATGGAAGTACTAAAAGGCTCATGTCTGTGCGGCAAGGTAAAGTTGGAAGTGGCAGATGAATTTAAGTACATGGGAAATTGCCATTGCTCTGAATGCCGCAAGTTCACAGGTTCTGACTATTCATCTGCCGGTGGTATTGCGTTGGATAAACTCCTTATTATCCAAGGGAAAGAAGATATTCAAACTTATCAGAAAAGCGAAAATACCATGCTATGCTTTTGTCGCCACTGCGGATCGAGCCTGTATTCGAAAAAGAACAACGGGATCGTCAATATTCGCCTTGGTATCTTGGATGACACACCTTCTCACAAGCCTGATTTCCATATTTTTGTCGCGTCGAAAGCGCCGTGGCTCGAGATATCGGATAATGTGACTCAATTTGATGCAGGGCCAAAATAGAGTTGTTGTAAATAAGTATTTAGAAACAGAGCGCGTTACAATACGCTTGCGACACGCTCTGTGCTTTTACTTTGTATATTAGAACGGAGACGACTATCTGGCGTCTTGTAGTTCTTCTAAGCCACCTGCATTGTGCAGATTCGTAAAGCCTTGCGTTTGTAAGTATTGATACGCTTTGCCAGAGCGGTTACCACTGCGACAGTACAACACGATAGCTTGATCTTTATCGACGTCTTGAAAATGTTTATCAAGTTCAGATAAAGGGAAGTTGACGGCATTATCCAAATGCCCTTCAGAAAACTCTTGCGGCGTACGCACATCGACAATCATCGCGCCCTTGTCAATCAATTGCCACCCTTGTTCAGCGCGTTCAGAAGCCGACACGTTGGGGGAGAGGAAGCCAACGCACAACGTTGCAAGAAATAGAGATACGGCCTTTTTCATTGTTTGATTATCCTTTTTAAGAGTACGTAACCACTCTAGATTTGATTGAGCATATTTTCCATCATAAAGAGATGCTAAGTGGTTGTGAATACGATAATTCGATAGAAAATTTTATTTAATTTAATAAAAAATTTTTATCAAATTCACCTCTTGAACTCTCATTTTTCGACCTTATTATTTTCATCGAAAGCGAGCTGTCGACTCGCAAATCCATCTTGATGTTTATTTTGTCTTTTATTTTTGGTTCCAAGTAGGAGGCACTTAAAAATGAAAATTCGTCCTTTAAATGACAAGCTAATTGTTGAAAGACAAGAGGTGGAAAATAAATCTGAAGGGGGAATCGTTTTAACTTCTCAGTCGGTGAAAAAATCAAACCGCGGGAAAGTCATTGCTGTTGGTTTAGGTAAACGTCTTGAAAATGGCGAACGCGCTGCGATGGAAGTCAAAGTGGGCGACCAAATCATTTTCAATGACGGTTACGGCGTGAAAACCGAGAAAATTGACGGCGCAGAATACTTAATTCTGTCCGAATCTGATGTGTTAGCAATCGTTGAGTAATTATTTTTGTAGTAGTTTTTTGAGGAGATAACCATGGCTGCAAAAGACGTATTATTTGCTAATGACGCACGTCAAAAAATGCTGAAAGGTGTGAACTTACTGGCGGACGCAGTAAAAGTGACACTAGGCCCGAAAGGCCGCAACGTTGTGCTTGATAAATCTTACGGCGCGCCAACCATCACCAAAGATGGCGTGTCTGTAGCGAAAGAAATCGAACTGAAAGATAAGTTCGAAAACATGGGCGCACAAATGGTGAAACAAGTGGCGTCCAAAGCGAATGATGAAGCGGGGGACGGTACAACGACCGCTACCGTACTAGCGCAATCTTTCATCAATGAAGGTCTTAAAGCGGTAGCCTCTGGCATGAACCCAATGGACCTAAAACGTGGTATCGACAAAGCCACTGAAACGGCGGTTGAGAAACTACGTGAAATGTCTAAGCCATGCAGCGACAAAGAATCCATCATCCAAGTGGGTAGCATTTCTGCAAACAGCGATCGCGCGATCGGTGAAATCATTGCAGAAGCGATGGAAAAAGTGGGTCGCAATGGCGTGATTACGGTGGAAGAAGGCCAAGGTCTAGACAACGAATTGTCTGTGGTTGAAGGTATGCAATTTGACCGCGGTTACTTGTCGCCATACTTCATCACTAACCAAGAAAATGGCAGCGTCGAGCTAGACAACCCATACATCTTATTGGTGGACAAAAAAGTCAGCAGCATCCGCGAGCTATTGCCTGTACTAGAAGAAGTAGCGAAATCTTCTCGCTCGCTATTGATCATTGCTGAAGACATCGAAGGTGAAGCGTTAGCGACATTGGTTGTGAACAACATGCGCGGCATCGTGCGTGCGACCGCGGTGAAAGCGCCTGGCTTTGGTGACAACCGTAAAGCGATGATGGAAGACATTGCGGTACTAACTGCTGGTACGGTCATCTCTGAAGAAATCGGCCTAGAGCTCGAAAAAGCAACGTTAGAGCAACTAGGTAGTGCGAAGAAAGTGACCATTACCAAAGACACAACAACCATTGTGGGTGGCGCAGCAGAAGCACGCGCGATTGCTGATCGTGTGGCTTCGATTGAAAAACAAATCGAAACAACCACTTCTCAATACGACAAAGATAAGCTTCAACAACGTGTTGCGAAGCTATCTGGCGGCGTAGCGGTGATCAAGATCGGCGCTGCAACCGAAGTTGAGATGAAAGAGAAGAAAGATCGCGTGGACGATGCACTACACGCTACTCGCGCAGCGGTTGAAGAAGGTATTGTTGCTGGTGGTGGTGTTGCTCTAACTAAGATCGCGAAAGAATTGGCGGATCTAAAAGGCGACAATGATGACCAAAACGTGGGTATCCGAGTTGCCCTACGTGCAATGGAAGAGCCTCTTCGTCAAATCGCAACTAACGCAGGTGACGAAGCTTCTGTTGTGGCGAACGCTGTTAAAGCGGGTGATGCCGATTACGGTTACAACGCTGCAACAGGTGAATACGGCAACATGATCGAAATGGGCATCTTGGACCCTGCTAAAGTAACACGTTCAGCGCTTCAATTCGCAGCGTCTGTTGCTGGCTTGATGATCACCACTGAAGCGATGATCACCAACCACGTTGAAGACAAAGAACTTGATATCTAACGTCATCAACCGTTAGTGATTAAGTAAGCGTTAAAATAACATTGCAAAACCTAAGCGGGCTCGCTTGAGCCCGCTAATCAGTCATTTGAGGTAAGTGTTATGACCCGTTTACCTGCGTTTTCTTTCTCAATATCTGAGCCGGGCGGTAATGAAGCTTCGTCAACGTGGCCGACTGCTATTCACTTCCCCCTCGTTCCAGCTGGGCCAGAGTTTTCGATCGAAAATGCTCTGCCTAAACGTCCGACAGTGACGATATTCACTATCGATCTGTCTCAGTTATTTAAAGGGGACGCTCGGGTCATCCATTAACTGTATCGAAACAGCCAGCGCACGTTGGCTGTTTTTTTCTAATTTAAAGTATTGATAATGTAGATTTTTATTTGATTACTGCCACTTGTTCAATGATCAATTTGAACTGGGGTAATCGGACCGCAAGCGCACTACACCTTTAAGCCCAGCATTGCGCCGAAAATGATTAATCCCGCCCCACATGCTTGATTGAGTCGATGCTTAATCTTCAACAAGAAAGCTTGTAGCTGGGATGACGTGAATAAAACAGCAACGATAGAAAACCAAATACCATGCAGCGCAATCATATAAATCCCGTAAAACAAGGCGATGTGTTGCTGACTAGAGTCGGGAGAAATCACTTGGCTAAAAATACTCAGAAAAAACAGCATCGTCTTGGGATTGAGTAAATTACACAGAAATCCCTGCATGAAAAATCGCCACATTGAATACTCGCTCTGTTGAATGGTTTCTGAGTTTGACGCAGGCTGCGAGGAGAATATTCCTTTAATCCCAAGGTAGACAAGATAAGCGGCCCCAAGATAGCGCACGAGATTAAACAACCATTCATTTTGTGAAATTAAGTAACTGATCCCTAGCATGGAGTAAGCGATGTGGATGCTGATCGCCATGCTGATACCAATCGCACTGTATACGCCTGCTTTTCGTCCTTGATTTAAGCTATTTCTTAATACCAAAACAAAGTCTGCGCCAGGGCTAATGACAATAAGCACACCTAATAACGCAAGAGTTACAAATTCCATATCGATTTCCTGTTTGAATGATGAAGTCTGGGATGTAGCGGAATTGTAGGCGTCTTTATTACTGACTATAATCGAAAAACATTCCCGTATTGGTGAGAAAAACTCACAGATGCGTCACCTGAAATCTTTTTATGTCTTCCACGTTGCGGCGAGTTCTTCAAGCTACACTGAAGCGGCTGACAAACTGAACATTACCCACGGAGCCGTGAGTAAGCAGATCAAGCAACTTGAGCAATATCTGTCTCAACCTTTGTTCTTCAAAGAGGGCAGGAAAGTCGTGTTGACGGCAGAAGGCGAATTTCTCAAGACATACACAGAAACGGCATTCCAAACGCTAGAAACAGGGGTGAATACGCTTATTCAAGAGAAGCATCAGCATCTTGAAGTGTCTTGTGAACCGACATTAACCATGCGCTGGTTGATGCCAAGGTTGGCCGCGTTTAATGATGAACACCGTGCTGATGTTCGTTTGTCGACGGCTGGTGGCCCGGTAACATTAGGATCAACTGGGCTTTCGATGGCGATTCGTCGAGACGATTTTGCGCAGCATCACGATTACGACAAAACCATTCTTGTGGAAGAGTGGGTGGGGCCGGTATTTTCTCCTGAGTATTGGCAATCCATTAAAGACAATTTGAAAGCAGCTCGATTGTTGAATAGCCAAACCAGACCGAATGCTTGGGCGGATTGGCAGCAATCAACACGTTGTGAAACTTTCAACGGCAACACTCAGCAATCATTCGCGCATTTTTATTTTTGCATACAAGCCGCAGTGGATGGCTTAGGCGTCGCAATGGGATCGTATCCTTTTGTCATGGACGATATTAAGCGTGGTAATTTGGTCGCACCATTTGGGTTTTCTCCATCAAGTTGCAATTACGTTTTATTGAGTCAAGATAAAAAGCGTACAGAACTCGAACATAAATTTATCACGTGGTTACAAACGCAAATGGCAGAGTGTGTGCCACTGTCATCACAGCAGATTACGCAAGGCGAATAGAAGGCATAGAGCGAGATTACGTCAGTCAGTTTTATGGAAAAAGGCTTAGGAAATTGGAAATGGAAAACCTCAATATTGTTGAAATCAAATCATTTGTTCCGGCGAAAGATTACGCGCTATCAAAACGCTTTTATGAGGCGATTGGCTTTGAAATGGCGTCGGACTTCGGTGATGTAGCATACTTCTCTCAAGGTAGCTGCGCGTTTCTTTTACAGAATTTTTATGAGCCAGAACACGGCAATAACTTCATGATGCACTTGCTCGTAGAAGACGCAGAAAGTTGGCATCAGCACTTATCCAAAGTGGGTCATGAAGAATTTGGTTCGCGTTTGACTGAGCTGGTCGAGCAACCTTGGGGCATGCGCGAATGTTGTTTGTTTGACCCTAGCGGCGTTTTATGGCGAATTGGTCAGAACATGAATACTGACTAACGCCAGTCTTATTTTCACCACATCTACGCGCAGGTATTGAGATCTCGATATCTGCGCGTTTTCTTTTTTACTTAGCCTTGCCAACGTTTGTAGCGCACTCACGCCTTTTTCGAGGTGGTGTGCGATGGGCTAACGCCAAAAAACTCCTCAAGCAGCATGGCTTTGAGTTCTGCTCTGACTTCTGCGCCACCGATTAACGCCAAAAGTGCGAGTCCTCCTGGAATAAGGATGACCATTAATATCGGTCTTAAAATATACGAAAAGCAGAAGATGGTCGGGAAGAAAATCAATCCTTGGCCTAGTTTGTTTAATACGTACATGAGCGATTCCTTTTGTTTTTATATAAAATGAGCATGCTCAATTTTATAAATGAGCGCGCTCAATTTGTCAATCTCAACCACGCAAGGTATGATCCTTTCAGGCTCATTAAGCAGACACATCAATGACGAAGCGACAACAAACCAGAGATAAAATTCTAAAAGCCGCATGGGCATCTTTTGCTCAAAATGGCTATGACATGACGACCACAAGGCAGATAGCGAGAGAAGCAGGAGTAGCCGATGGCACAGTGTTTAGCCATTTCCCGACTAAACTGTCGATTTTGCGCGAAGGGATGCTGGCGCAACTGCAACAGATCAGCCAAGAAACGCTAGTCAGTGTGGAAGGTAAAACCGATATCGACATTGGTTTGGCGCTGACGGAGAAATACTATCGCTACTATTTTGCGAACGTTGAGCTGAGCCGAGCTTTGTTGAAAGAGGTGATTTGGGATTTGGGTTATTATCAGTCGTTTAACCAAGCTTTGTTTCAATCTGTAAACGGAAGCTCCGTCCTTGAGGGAAAAATACCGCTGATTTTTGACTGCTATTTTATGACGTTAATCTCGCACTTGAGCCGTGCAGAACCGGATGTTGAAGCGGCACTTGAAGAGCTTCATGCTAAGTTTCAGCAAATCATTGCGACTGCATAACATGGCCCCAACGCAGGATCTGAAAGAATATACTGCCTGTCATCTTATTTGCTGGACTCCCATTTTCTCGTTTCAGTTGGTGTCTCACCAAATAGCCGCTTGTAGCTTTGACTGAACTGCCCGAGATGGAAAAAACCAAAGTCAAAAGCGATTTCTGCAATTGTTCGATTATCTTCAGGGCTTTGTAGCACTCTACGTACTTGATTCAGGCGCATTCGATGTATGAACTGCTTTGGGGAAGTATTACAGCAATGTTCAAAGGTGTACTGTAGTGTGCGACGACTGACGTGTACTGCATCACACAGTTCACTGACGGTTATCGGTGTACGGTAGTCTAGATCCTGTAGCTGTTGTTTTATACGGTGCATCACGTGTTGACGATGAGAGATTGATATCGGATGGCTCGTGTGCAGTGAACTGAGTGAGAACAGCTCCAGCACAATATCTTTTAAGATTGCTTGATGTGTGGTTTCAGACCATCTTGGTTTGGCGGAACCAAGTAACATGCCTAAGTAGTATTTAAGTTGTTGAATGTGTTTTTCCGTCAAACCCGTTAAGTGTAATGTGTTGTTTTGGATACTCCCAAGCTCAAGTTGATTTTCTATGATGTGAACGAAGTTTTTGTCGAGCACTATTCCATAGATAGAAAACTGCTCCGGTGTCATTAACTCAAAATCAGCGCCACCTTGCCTAAGCAAAAGTTGGCTTGAATTAAACTGACTGTGATTTAGGTGTAGCGGCTTATTTTCCGCACTCAAACCCAACCAAATACCTCCCTCTTCAACCCTGCATTGCTGTCTTAGCGAGCGGTTACTGTCTTCACGAAACACATGGAAATTGGGAAATCGTCGTTCTCGAATTTGACCTAAAAATCGACCATCGCTGAGTTGGTCATATTCCTGTTGCCAGTTTATCAGACTCGCAGCTTGTTGGTTTGCATCCTTAGTGTGATGGATGCACAGCATTGGTGCAGTTTGGGGCATTTGGTTACTCATCCTTGTGATGCTCATTCCTTTTTTGTGAGTCATGTTGGATCAGTATTTACATAACTCATTGTTTATTATTGGTTTATAAATGTTGCCAGTTTTTGATAACGCTACGGAACACATTTGGCAATACTTTCTTAAAGCTTATTGATGGTTCAGCAAAAAGCGAACCAAATAGTGAAGAGGAAGAGCAATGACGGCAACTTATCGTCGGCAACAAGGAAGTAAAGTCTATACCTTTAAGTCATTAGCTGACTTGATGGCGAAAGCGACACCGGAGCGCTCAGGCGATGCGTTAGCCGGGGTTTGTGCTCAGTCAGCGGCAGAACGTGTAGTCGCACAAATGGCGCTGTCTGAGTTACCACTTAAAACGTTTCTTAACGAGGCGGTTATTCCATACGAAAGCGACGATATCACTCGCCTAATTATCGATACGCATGACCTTGAAGCCTTTAAGCCGATTGAGCACTTGACGGTCGGAGATTTTCGAAATTGGCTGCTGAGTGAAGAAGCCGATGGTGAAACGTTGGCTAAAATTCGTCAAGGTTTAACACCAGAAATGGTGGCCGCAGTCAGTAAGATTATGCGCAACCAGGATTTGATTCTCGTTGCTAAAAAATGCCAAGTTGTCACGGCTTTTCGGAATACGATTGGTTTGCCGAGTCGCCTGTCTACTCGCTTACAGCCGAATCATCCCACTGATTCTCTCAACGGTATCGCAGCGACCATTTTTGATGGTCTGATGTACGGAAATGGCGATGCGGTTATCGGTATCAATCCGGCAACAGATAATGTACCTCAAGCTATTAAGTTAATGAACTTAATGGATGAGGTGATTCAACACTATCAAATACCGACTCAGTCTTGTGTGTTAACTCATGTCACGAACACGATCGAAGCCATTGAAATGGGTGCACCAGTCGATCTCGTTTTTCAGTCGATAGGCGGCACGCAAGGGACGAATGATACCTTCGGAATCGACTTGTCGATTTTGAAAGAGGCCCATGAAGCCGCGTTGTCTTTGAATCGAGGTAGCGTAGGAAACAATGTGATGTATTTTGAGACCGGACAAGGTACAGCGCTGTCTGCGAATGCGTTTCATGGGGTCGATCAGCAGACTTGTGAAGCCCGCGCTTATGCTGTCGCGAAACAGTTCGATCCTTTGTTGGTTAATACTGTCGTTGGGTTTATTGGCCCTGAGTATCTGTTTGATGGCAAACAGATCATTCGTGCTGGGCTTGAAGATCATTTCTGTGGGAAGTTGCTTGGTTTACCTATGGGTTGCGATATCTGTTACACCAATCATGCCTATGCCGATCAGAATGAC
Source organism: Vibrio sp. Vb1980 (assembly GCF_033338615.1). Lineage (NCBI taxonomy): Bacteria > Pseudomonadati > Pseudomonadota > Gammaproteobacteria > Vibrionales > Vibrionaceae > Vibrio > Vibrio sp. Vb1980. The sequence goes on along the minus strand of NZ_JAWOSZ010000004.1, from coordinate 146,110 downwards.
ATGGATAACTTGCTGACACTATTAGGTGTGGCCGAGTGCTCGTTCATCATGGGTATTCCAGGGTCTGATGACATCATGCTCAACTATCAAACTACCTCATTTCACGATGCCCTTTACGCAAGAAAAGTACTCGGTTTGAAGCCAGCACCAGAGTTTGAACAATGGTTAATGGAGATGCAGATTTTCGAGAGCGTGCAAGACGTTCGGTTAAGTGAGCAAATCTCTCGCTCGTTTTCGGGAGCAATTAACCAACTGAATAAGGGGTATTCTCATGGGTAAAGTAATCACCATTGCTCAGTCCCCACAAGATGAGTCTGAAGTTGTCACACATAACCCTTGGGGCAAGTTACGCGACTTCACCTCTGCTCGGATCGCTCTGGGTCGCAGCGGGAACAGTGTACCAACCAACGAGTTACTCTCATTTCAGCTGGATCACGCCCAAGCTATGGATGCAGTGCATTGCAGTTTGAATATTGAGTCTCTCGTTGCTGGTTTGTCGGACTCTTACTCGATTCTTGAAAATACCTTAGAACCTCCAGTGGTAGTGAGCAGTCAAGTGAGTGACCGGCTTATGTACCTGCAAAGGCCCGATTTAGGAAGGCTGCTTGATGAATCTTCTTGGCAAACGCTCAACTTGATAGCAAATGAGCATAACACTGACATTGATCTTGCGATTGTTATTGCTGATGGACTTTCTTCCGTCGCAATTCAAAACCATGCCGTGCCTGTTGTTACTCGATTGATTTCTCTTTTAAGCGCTGATGATGAACATCAATGGAAATTCGCACCTATCACAATCGTAAAGCAAGGAAGAGTAGCGGTAGGGGATGATGTTGGTGAATGTTTTAACGCCAAGGCCGTGCTGGTTTTAATTGGAGAGAGACCCGGTCTAACTTCTCCGGATAGCATGGGTATGTATCTCACTTGGGGGGCTAAACGAGGCTCTAAAGATTCCCAAAGAAACTGCATTTCCAATGTGCGCCCTCAGGGGCTCAACTATGACGATGCCTGTGAACGCGCATTTTACTTGCTCAAGGAGGCTCGAAAATTACAACTGTCAGGAGTGAACCTGAAAGATCGCTCCGATATCAATGAGCCAAGTGGCGCAAGCGTTGAAGATAAACACAGCGACAACTTTTTAATTTCATCAAAGTAGAAGGATTTACTATGTCTAAACATCAGGAGTACTTGGCCAAAAGGCAGCTAAAAAGAGGCACCGCAGGTTGGATTTTACTTGCTGGCTTAGGTGTCTCGTATGTTATATCTGGTGACTTTGCCGGTTGGAACTTTGGCATCGCTCAAGCAGGATGGGGAGGATTTCTTATTGCTGCTATCGCGATGGCAATAATGTATTTCACGCTAGTATTGTCTTTAGCTGAAATGTCTGCGGCGATTCCTGCTGCGGGTGGTGGTTACAGCTTCGCAAGACAGGCGATGGGGCCGACAGGTGGCTTTTTCACTGGCTTATCAGTTTTGATTGAATATGCGCTCGCACCTGCTGCGATAGTAATTTTTATTGGCTCAGCAGTGAATGAATTGGTTGGTATTGATGGCCCTGTTGTTTACGCACTTTTCTACGCCGTCTTTATCGCTATTCATATGGCAGGGGTAGGCGAAGCTCTCAAAGTAATGATGGTCATCAGCGGTTTGGCTGTGCTAGCTATTCTAATTACTGCTGCTGTGCTTATTGGTCATTTTGATGTTAACAACTTATTCGATATTGCTCCGGCGACGGCTCAGGCAACAGAAATCTTGCCGTTTGGGTGGTATGGCGTATGGGCTGCGTTGCCATTTGCAATGTGGTTGTTTCTTGCGGTTGAAGGTGTGCCTTTAGCGGCAGAGGAGGCAAAAAATCCGGCAAAAGATGTTCCCAAAGGCATCATTGGTGCGATGCTGTTTTTATTGCTAACCGCAACTATCGTAGTCGTCCTTTTGGCTGGTGCGGTTGGCTCAAAGGTCATAGGCGATAGCGCGGTGCCATTAGTTGACGCCCTAAAGCTTACGGGCAATTCAACGGTAGCAATGGCCGTGAACTTACTTGGATTGGCTGGCCTTATCGCTTCTTTCTTTTCAATCATTTATGGTTACAGTCGCTTGGTGTTTGCGCTTTCCCGCGCGGGTTATTTACCGCAAACTTTGTCATTAACCAGTGACAAAAAAGTGCCTTCTCGTGCGCTTTTGGTTCCGGGCGTTTTTGGGTTCTTGGTTTCACTTACGGGTGAGGGGGACTTAATCTTGGCGATGGCTGTTGTCGGTGCGACTGTATCGTACGCATTAATGTCCTTGAGCCATATTTTATTGCGAATTAAACAGCCGGAATTAACTCGTCCATATAAAACGCCTGGTGGGATAATTACGTCGAGTATTTCTCTGGTGCTTTCTTTGATCGCAATGACAGGTGTTTATGCTTTTGATCCCTCAGCCTTTTTCATGACAATGGGATTGTTTCTTATCGGTGGTGTTTATTATGGGTTATACAGCCGCAACAAACTGGTGGCAGCAACCGCCGAGGAAGAGTTTGCCATGCTGTCTGTAGCAGAGCTAGAGCTTGAATCAGATGTCGTACGATAGTCACTTTGATTCTTGTTATTCAGCATATTAAGGGAGCCATAGGCTCCCTTTGTCATTTCTATCAAAAGTGCATAGCGCACAAATGCATCACTTTAACTTTATAAGCGGTTAATCATGTGAAAGTCTAGTCTGGATAACGATGGCGAAGATCCATCACAGGTAAAGGTTAAGTTTTCAAGGAAAGAGCATGATAAACAAGGTATTTAATACACTTTTGGGAACAGAGTTACCGATTATTCAAGCGCCAATGGCTGGTGTGCAAGACAGCCAAATGACCATAGCCGTCAGTAATGTTGGCGGGCTTGGCTCGTTACCTTGTGGAATGCTGAACAAAGACGCCATCGTAAAAGAACTTCAACTTATCAAGCAGGCAACTAACCGACCGTTTAACCTCAATTTCTTTTGCCATGAAATGCCGGAGTATGACGCCAACAAGCACGAAAAGTGGCAAAAAACGCTGCAACCGTATTTTTCCGAGGTTGATGCAACCGTTCAGGCTCAGCCAAACGCTCCGACAAGGATGCCTTTCAATCATGCTATTGCTGACGCGATTGAACCATTTGCACCGCCAGTGATCAGTTTCCACTTTGGTTTGCCAGACGATGATCTGTTAGCTCGAATTAGAGGGTGGGGAGGGAAGATCCTTTCGTCAGCGACCACGGTGGACGAAGCACTTTGGCTAGAAGCAAAAGGCGTTGACGGTATTATCGCCCAAGGCTTGGAGGCTGGTGGACACCGAGGTATGTTTTTATCGGATGATTTAACTACTCAATTAAGTTTGATGGCGTTATTACCACAAATCGCCAAACGGGTGAATTTGCCTGTTATTGCTGCAGGCGGAATCGCTGATAGAAGTGGGGTGGAAGCCGCGTTGAGATTAGGAGCGAGTGCCGTTCAAGTTGGCAGCGCCTATTTGTTGTGCGATGAGGCGAAAACATCGTCTTTACATCGATATGCCATTGCCAGTGAACGCGCTCAACATACCGCTTTGACCAATGTTTTCTCGGGCCGACCAGCGAGAGGCATTGTGAATCGCGCGATGTCGGAGCTAGGCTACATCAGTGAGTTTGCGCCGAAATTCCCATACGCCTCCATTGAAATGGCTCAACTTAGAGCGCTTATGGAAAAGCAAAACCGAGATGAATTCACACCGTTGTGGTGCGGACAAAACTCGTCGGGTTGTAAGGAAATATCGGCGGCAGAAATGACATTGTCATTAGTGGAAGGCATCGATTTAAACTGATATGCATCTTGCCTTTTAAAGCGATGCTGACTGAATGGTTACGAGTTATCCCTGTATTTATGTAGTAAATCTAATGGGATGTGGCAGTAATCATTCTGAAAGTTTGTGAGTCTGTCTTGGTGCTCATCATCACTTGACACATAATTTGTGAGTGGCAGTACTTCTACGGCGATCTTGTCGGCGTCCGGTCGTACTGCGATACACGCTTTCGCCATGGTGAGATGCTGTTCGTTTTGGCTATAAACACCAGTACGGTACTTCTCACCTACGTCTTCACCTTGCTTGTTAACGCTGTAAGGGTCGATTATCTCAAACAAATACCCCATTAAAGTTTCAACCGAAACTTGCTCAGGGTCGAACTGGGTTTTCACGCACTCTGCGTAGCCATCGTATTCGGATTGAGTGTTATCCGTTGTGCCATTTGCTCGCCCGGCTTCTGTGTTGATTACGCCCGGAAGGTGGCGCATAAATTCTTGCACGCCCCAAAGGCAACCGCCTGCGAAGTAAATTTCTTCCATTACTTTTATCCTAGTCTTTACCGTTGTTGGGATGTAGGGAGTTAACCCCTCTTCTTCCATCCCATTTTCGTTGCCCTATTATCTGTTGATGGGAGCGATATTCGCAAGGTACAGCTTGGCTAATCAGACCACGCGTTTTTTCCTTTTTACTTTCAAGTTCTTTTCATATGAAACATCAGGTGAGTATACTGTAAGCTCATCAATAAGGAGCGAACCTGTGAACCCAAGACAAAATGAAATCCTGCAATTAGTGAACGACCGTAAACGCGTTCAAGTCACAGAGCTTTCTGACATCATTGGCGTGTCGGGTGTGACCATCAGACAGGATTTGAACTTTCTGGAGCAGCAGGGCTACCTAAAGCGCGTTCACGGCGCAGCTACCGCGTTGCAAAGTGATGACATTGATGCCCGCCTAGAAGTACGTTTCGATATTAAACAATCGCTCGCAAACCAAGCTGCGGATTTGGTCGCACCTAATGAGACAGTGCTGATTGAAGGAGGCAGTGCCAATGCGTTGTTGGCTCGGACATTGGCTGAGCGCGGCGATGTGACCATTATTACGCCATCGGCGTATATCGCCCATCTCATCCGTAACACTTCTGCCAACATTATCTTGCTTGGTGGCGTGTATCAGCACCAAGGCGAGAGCTTGGTCGGACCGCTGACTAAGTTGTGTATTGAGAACATTCATTTCAGCACGGCCTTCTTGGGTATTGACGGCTTCCATCAAGACACTGGCTTTACTAGCCGCGACATGATGCGCGCTGAGATCGCAGAAACCATCATTGCGAAAAAAAGGCGCAATATTGTTCTAACGGATTCTAGTAAATTTGGGCAAATTTATCCCTCATCAATTGGTAAGACTGACGAAATATCAGTGCTGCTGACTGACAAAGCCGCTCCGAAAAGCGACCTTGAACAAATCAAAAAGCGAGGTGTGGAAGTTATATTAGGCTGATTAAGCCACGCTTCGTTTTCGCTTCGCGAGCATTGCTGTTGGGGAGAAACCGGTGACTAGCATAGTGCCGCTAAGCACTAGAATTGTTCCTATGATGGTGTTAGAGCCGACGGGCTCATCTAGCACCAAGTAGCCCCATAAGATACCAAAAACAGGAACAAGAAAAGTGACAGTCAGTGCTGACGCTGGGCCGATATCAGAAACTAAGCGGAAATAGAGCAAATAAGCGAACCCTGTGCATACAACGCCGAGCGTGACAACAGAGCTCCATTCGAAATGACTTGGTTCTGCACGCATTGGTAAGAATGGTAGCAGCGGCAGTACCCAAATAACCGCCGCCCACATGCTGCCGTGAGCATTGTCAAAAGCTGGTACTTGTGGCGCATTTTTAGTGTAGTTGGTAGCAATGCCATAGCTGAAAGAAGCCATCAAACTGGCGGCAATAGGGAGCATGGCTTCTTCACCTATGGTTGAAGTATCTAAGCCGACCAAGACTGCAACGCCTCCAATGCCTATTAGCATACCGAGAACAGGTTTTGCTGTGAGTGGGCTGCGGTACCAAGCAAAGCCAACTAGTGCTCCCCATATTGGGGCGGTTGAGTTCAATATTGCTAAAGTTGATGCATTCAGGGTCTGGGCTGCGTACGCAAAGAGTAAAAATGGAACTGCGCTATTGAATAAGCCAATAATAAAGAAGTGTTTAGTATGCGCAGTTAACGTGAGTTTCTTCTTCAAATATACGGCGATCAATAACAAAGCGACGGCGGCAAATGTAACTCGAAATTCGATTAAGTAAGCTGGCCCGAATGTGTTGGCGGCGACTCGCATAAACAGAAACGAGCCACCCCAAATAGCAGCGAGGCAGAGTAAGCGAAAAAAACTGACGGCAGTCATTTGACATCCTTGGTCGAGGTCTAGCGCCTCATCGATTAATTGTTGCGCTAACAGTGAATTAAACCAAGGATGAGGTCAACCAGAAATGTAATGCCAGTTCCGGATCTGGCTAGCTTGGACTCACGTTGATGGTGTGTTGTTGATGTGTGATGACTTAATGGCTCTCTGACCATACTGCGAATTCATTTCCACTCGGTTCAGTGAAGTGGAATCGACAGCCGCCGGGGAATTCGAAAATAGGGCGGATAATTTTTCCACCATGCTGCTCTACTTTTGTCTGAGTGGCCTGAATGTCTGAGCTATAAAATACTAAAAGTGCGCCACCATTTGCGGTTTGGTTTATAAACTCAGATTTGAAGAATCCGCCATCCAATCCTTGTCCTGAAAATGCAGAATATTCTGGACCATAATCGGTAAAGCTCCAGTCAAAAGCACGCTCAAAAAATTGTTTGGTCGCACTGACATTAGTGGAACCAAATTCAACGTAATTCAATTTTTCATGTTGATGCATGGTGAAATCCTTCTCGGTTACTATCGTTTCTAGGCGAACTTTTCTACGATGATGTCGTCCGCTTTTTCGACAAATAATGCGCCATTATCTCTGAGCTCTGTCAGCACATTCTCTACATTATCAGGCAGCACCGCACGAGTTGAAGCAAGATTAACTACCACATTGTAGCCAAGTTCCAGCGCTTGCATGACGGATTTTTTCACACAAAAGTCTAAGGCAAGGCCACCGATAACTAAGGTATCAATCCCGTTGAACTTTAGAAATTCATGCGCGCCTGTCGTTTTGGTGTCGGCAATATCATGGAAAAAAATACCGTAAGGGTGCGCGTCAGGATCCATACCTTTATTAACTTGAAAATCGTAGTCCAACACGGGTGGTAAGCCATCTAGCAGCTCAGAACCTGTTGTGCCAAGCACACAGTGACGGTTCCACTTTATATCCACATTCGGTAAACCAACGGGCTCAAGCATATTGGCTGGCGATTCTGCATCCCATTTTGCTTTCGGTGGGTGCAAGTCACGACTGACCAGCTTTAATCGGCCTTTGGCATGATTGTTCAAAAGCTCCGGTACGATTTCCAACGCACCTGCAACGGGCAGTTCATTTGGACATAACTCACTAAAGCCTTTCTCTGGATCAACGTCGATCACTGCTGTAGTTTGATAGTTTACTCGAACAGTCATGGCAGACTCCTTGTCTGTCTGATTGTCTGCGTTTATCCACGCAAACAGTTTTGAAAAAAGGTTACTTCGTCGCTAGTCAGCGTATATACCATTGCGGGTTTTCCACCTTTGCCTTTGTTGGTTGAAGCGACTTTATTAGTGGGTTTTAGTACGCCTGAATCTATCAAGCGGCGCTTAATCGTCATTCGGCTGATATCAATACCAAACTCTTGATAAGCAGAAATGATGTCCGCAACCAAAAACTCTTTGTCTAATGCAAACAAAAGAACCGATGTGTATTCAATGGATGCACGAAGCTTTTGCCACGCTTTTTCAATGGTTTTTTGATGATCAAATGCGAGGGTTTCTTCTCCATTGAGAATAGCCTGTAGCGAAAACCATTTAAGTTGGCATTCCGGTACACCTGCATTATTTATTTGCTCTACATTGTTACGATCAACTAAGGCGTAGTGCGTAATGTTTAAGCTCCAGTCTTCTGGATCGCGCTTTGGATCACCGTCGATAAACGCTTCGCTAAAATGGCGAGGGTAGGTATGGATTTTCTCACGGCAAATTCGGCGACGCGCCGCTTCAAAGTTTTCATCGGCCGGGCGTCCGCCTTCACTGGTTAAGTCTTTATCAAAGACAAATCCGCCCGGTAGTGCCCAGACTCCATGGTATGGCCGATTTGGATTTGAACGTTTAATCAACAACACTTCCAATCCCTTATCGGCACAGCCAGATAGCCTGAATGGAATAATGTCGACAGATACGATCATGGTTGGGTCCTAATATTGATTTGTAAGTAATCTAGCGCATAACAAGTGGTCAATCAATGGGTAAGTAACGAGTTGTTAGAAACGTCTTTGGTAGTGTTAGTAATACGGTTTGAGCATAAATTTACGGATGACTCTGACTTATTCACAATGCTTGCTCGAATTCTAGACAAAAAAACCTTATAAAAATGAGTGGTTAGTAACAAAAGTTGACAAACTATAGATGGGTGTTTATTGTTTACGCAAATTAGTTAGTAACAAAAAGTTATATACCCAGGAAGGGCATGTAGAAGGGCACCTAATGACCACCAAACTATTTTCTTCCCGCATCATTCAAAGCGCTTTGGATTTCGATGTCTACAAAGTCAATATGATGAGCGCTGTAACAGCGCTTTACCCTGATGCGATGGTGTCATATAAGTTTATCGTGCGCAGTGAGGAAGACCTCTCTGAGCTTTTGCCCGAGGTAAAAGCCGAAGTCCTTAAACTGCAAGATATTCAATTTACGCAAGAAGAAATTGAATATATTAAGCGTGTCGCGCCTTACCTGAACCCTGACTTTGTTGATGCACTGCGCCATTTCCGTTTCAACCCACAAAGTGATGTCTCTTTCCATAATAAAGCCATGGCTGATGGCTCAAGCCAGTTAAGAATTACCATTAACGGTTTGTGGCGAGATACCATCTTGTACGAAACGATCATCATGAGCATCGTGTCTGAAGTTCGTAGCCGTCAGCGTTGGTCAGATATCCCTGTTGTGCAATTTACCACTGTTTTAGAAGAGAAAGTTCGGCACCTAAAGTCGGAACTAAAACGTCGTAACATCACTAACTTTAAATTTTCTGACATGTCGACGCGTCGACGTTTTTCCTTCCAAGCTCAGCGCACTATGCTGGAATATTTGTGCCAGGAAGTGCCGGAATGTTTGACAGGAACAAGCAACTATCACTTAGCAAAAGAGCTAAACTTGACGCCTATCGGCACCGTTGCTCATGAATGGTTTATGGGACACCAAGCTCTGGTGAATGTGCGAGATTCGCAAAAAGTGGCGTTGCAACGTTGGCAAAAAATGTTTAATGGTGCACTAGGCATTGCGTTAACCGATACGATTGGTATCGATGCTTTCCTTAAAGACTTTGATGAAGAACTAAGTAACGCGTACTTCGGTGTACGTCACGATAGTGGTTGCCCTTATAGCTGGGGTGAAAAAATGATTGCACACTACCAGTCACTGAATATAGACCCATTAACAAAAACACTGGTGTTTACCGACGGACTTAACTTCGAACAAGCGTTAGATATTTGCGAGTATTTCCAAGGACGTATTCAGGTGAGTTTTGGTATCGGTACTTTTCTTGCCAATGATATGGGTGATTATGTCAATAAAGATGGTGAAGCCTACCAGCCACTTTCTATCGTGATAAAAATGGTCACGTGCAATGGTTCACCGGTCGCCAAAATCAGTGACGAACCTGAGAAAGCCATGTGTGAAGATATCTTCTTTTTGATGAATCTCAAGCGCCGCTTTGAACAACCTCTTGATTTAAATGAGTGTCGTAAAATGATTGATCGTTTAGAAACTGAAGGTCAAAATTATCTCATCGACGCGTAGGCGTTATCCTCTCTCCATGATAAGCACCCTCTATCGTTACGACAAATTTATATAGGTAAACGTGGAGGGTGATTTCGTTATAGTAATATACAGAAGTAACCAGATACAGCGCAGGAAAGCACTCAAAAGTTGATGTGTTATCTGCCTTTGATTGGTGTAAATCGATACGTTACAGCATCGTGGACGGTGTATCTCATCCGACACTAAACTCAGTCTAATCACGTAGTTTATTCCCACGTACCATGAGCTCACTCGGGTATAGACGTCTATCTGCTTTTATGACTTTGGGCTTCACGTAGTTGCTTGAATCAGGAGTCAAAATGAACCTAGTAGTACATTTGCAAAAGAAAGCGATCCGAAAATATGGCTATGAGATGGCCACTCGCCAAGCATGGAAGTGTGGTATCAAGGCAAATCTTGTAAAGCGCGTGATTGGCCTTTTTAAAGGACAAATTGTTTGTGTGGTTGAAGGTTGCCGAGCAGAGTTTTCTTCTCCTCTTAATAACCCCCTTCACGAAGATGACAAGCAGGGGCGATATGTGTTTGTTGGCGGTGTATGCTGGGAACCAAATAACATTATAGCGCCTGGTTTCCCTGATTTTATGTTTATGCACGTGCGTAATCTAAGCCACCGCCATAAGTATTTAACGGATGACGAACTATTTTTGAGCTTGGCTTAAAAATAAATCTCATAGACTAGTCCAGCCCAATCATAATCAGTAGTGATACAGTTTTAGCTCTGTTGACATTCTGCTGAGTGTTTCTTGACGTACCTCTTATAAAACAGTGTTTCTTTACTTGTTAATAACAAAGGGTTTGTTTTCGTCTGATGTGATTTCCCTTTTGCGATTTACCATAACGCTCATCAAAGCAAACCATACTGGGATGTAAATCATGAATATGAAATCTATCGCAATTGCAACGGCAGTTGTTGCTGTACTAGCAGGCTGTAAAGACAAAACGCCACCAGCTCCAACTCAAGCAAACATTACTTTGGTTGAAGCGGTGACTGAAACGGTGAAAAAGCCGCACCAAGTATGTAAAGACGTGGTAGTAACCGAGCAAGTTACCCCTGCGGATGACAATAAAATTATTGGTACGGTTGGTGGCGCAGCAGCTGGAGCTGCGCTGGGCAACCAAATCGGTGGTGGCTCAGGTAAAGTGATTGCAACTGCAGCTGGTACGATTGCTGGTGCACTGACAGGTCGTAAGATCCAGGAGAATGTGCAAAAAGGTGATGTAGTAACAACGACGAAAAAACAGTGTCATACAGAATATACGACATCTGATAAAGTAGTGGGTTACGACGTCACTTACGAAGTTTCAGGTGCACCAACGACGGTTCGTTTGGCGAGCAAACCAGCGACAAAAACGTTCCCAATTCAAGATGGTAACGTTGTTCTACCACAATAGTTAGCGACTTAACCGAAGCGATTAACAAGCCCTTTTATCTTTGAGATGAAAGGGCTTTTTCACATACGCGGCGTTTTCATCTGTTTTCCTATTGGAATGTGCGGCCAGAAATACCCGTTAATTTCCGCGTTCGATACAATCACTTTTCTAAAAGTACGAACGGAAAAAACATGGAAGATTTTTACCTGACCGAGCACGGTCTGGCTGGTTATTTCGAAGCTCAATGGTTCGACAAGTTCATTGAGGATCAACAGATTGAGATGATAACCAGTCGCTCAAAACAAGTCCCACTTTCTTTTTTGTCATCACCTCACTGCTCCCAAGTTGCTGATTTTATTGCGCAGGCGGTAATCGAAAGCAGCGTTCAGCCGTATTCCCTACTTGAGGTTGGGGCGGCGCTGGGAAGAAATTATTATGAGTTAGTGCAACGCTTACCTAACCTTAAAGAAGCGACGCTTGTGGAGCCTTCAAATAGGTTAATGGATGGCTTGAAGCAACTGTTAATAGAAGAACAACGCGTCGAGCTTACTTACCTTCACGATGTGAACACCTTAAACACTTTAGAGGTTGAGAATAGAGATATCGTACAGAAATGTGCTCATGTTGATTTGACGCTAATTAACCAGCCTTTTGAGCTCGATACTCTCCAATCTCGCTTTGATTTAGTCGTATGTTTAAATGTGATTGATCAATGTGAGTCGCCACTTAGCGTGATCAATGCTCTAAAAAAAACCACCAAGGTGGGTGGGCTGATCGTTGTCTCTTGCACTTATCAGTGGAACGCGAAACACATCAAAAATAAAGAAGAGGCGGTTGATGATATCAAAGAATACTTTGCTGAAGGCTGGCGTCTAGTGTCGGAAGCCGAGCATGAATATCGCATCCGGTTTAATGATCGCTTTGCAAGGCAGTTTTTATCTCACGTAGTCGCTTACGTAAAAACCGATTAGAGCCACATAAAAAAACCGAGCACTTACGGCTCGGTTTTTTAGTCTTTGGGTTAGAGCACAACTTTAAGTAACGTGCGCTTCTTGTTGCTCTTGCAACTTTTTCTTGCGACGCTCTCGTTTAGAAAGCCAAACCAGAGGCACAACAATCATAATGGTTCCTATTGCCATAAATATGTCTGGCACTTCTCCAAACCAAATCAATCCCACAAACACGGCACCAATTAAGCCACTGTATTCAGCGCTGGCAATTTTGTTGCTATCGATCGAGCGGTAAGCGATGACACATGTTGCTGCATAAATCATGATGAACAAACTTGAGCCAGCAGCAACAGGGAAAGCACTCCAGTCCCAAGGTTCTGCTTCGATCAGAACAAGCAAGAAGGCTACTGGAATACCTGCCAAGTTTGTCATCAATAACGTTTGCATCACAGACTGATTTTTTGGCAGTTTTCGAATGAGCAAGTTATTGATTGCTAAAGTAATTGCAACAACTAAAGCTGAAATGGCTGCCCAATCGATTTGGTCTGGACGAATGATGACCAATACACCGGCAAAGCCCATTATCGCTGCGGCGACCGATTGCTTAGACAACTGTTCTCCAAAAAAGATTGCTGCAAGCGGCAACATGATCAATGGCGCGGCGTAAAAGATCGCGTTCGCAGTTGCGAGCGGTAAAGATGAGATCGCCAAAACCATGAATATTGCACCAAGTAACCATACGTGAGCGCGAACAGCATGCCACTTAAACCCTTCAAGAAAAGGCGCATTTTTTGTTAGCAAGTAGACTGGCAGCAGGAAAAGCACCGCTGAAATTTGTCGGAAAAAGACAAATTGAAAAATAGGCACTTCATTTCCGACACTTTTAATTAAAGAGTCCGAAAGCACCGCAATGAGATTTCCAACAATTAATAGCAGCATCGCTGCTCCGACCGATGTAACTTTCACTTTTTCCTCTCCTCTTTCTTTGCCAAAGAGTAGGTGATGTCATAGGATGAAGTGAAGTGATATTTATTAGTTTAAGTATGAGATTTTTAGATAATGAAATTGCCACCACTCAGAGCGGTTCACTGTTTTGAATCTGTTGCCAGAAACTCTAGCTTTTCGCTTGCTGCTGAAGAACTCAATGTGACGCAAAGTGCCGTTAGCCACCAGATACGATTATTAGAAGATTATTTGGGTGAATCATTATTTATCCGTCAAGGCAGAAAGCTCTCTTTGTCCGATACGGGCGCACGCTATTTAGAGGATATTAGCCCAGCAATTAGCTCAATTGCGATGGCCAGCCAAAAGGTGCGAGAAGGGGACAAAGGCAGCATACGGTTGGCGATTTATAGCTCGCTTGCCGTAAAGTGGCTTATTCCGCGTTTGTCTGATTTTAAGCGCTTACATCCAGAAATCGATCTGACACTCAATATGGTCGTTGGTGATCCTGAACAGACAGACAGCGTTGGCGATTGTTTTATCACGGTAGAGAAGCCAAAGCGAAACTACATGTCGGTAAAGTTATACGCGGAGACGTTGTATCCGGTCTGCAGCCATAAAATTTGGAAAGAGTTGCAAGATCAAACGATTCCAGAGGCGCTTTGGCGATACCCTATTTTGTCGACAGACTCAATTTATCGAGAGAGAGGAAAAGATTGGGCTGAGTGGTGCAGAGCGGGCGCTTACACCTTGCCGAAAGATGTCGATGTTCAACATTTTAGTCATATGTTGTTGGCAATAGAGGCGGCGCGTTATGACCAAGGCATCGCATTTGCGAATGATTTTATGCTCAATGAAAGAGATAAAGCGCACGATTTGGTGTACATCCCTTCTCATGGATTGGAAACCGGCGACAGCTTTTATTTTATTCATAAAAAGAGTCGAGCCAAACAAGCGGAAATCATCAAACTCACTAACTGGTTGAAGCAGCAATGCTTGTGAAATGACTAAATTGTCAAAATTAAGAAAGAAAGTGGCAAAGTTGTGTCTAAATATTTCATGTTTTATTGAGTTTTTATTCATTAACATCCACTTGGTTTTGAAACCAAGTGAAATGGATAGCATGGCATGCTTAAGGATGGGCAAAACACAACCTCAATAATTAACAGGCAGTGAAATACAATGTTTAAAAAAACATGGCTAATGACAGCCCTTCTAGCAACATGTTCTGTTGCAAACGCAGCTCCTTACGTTGGTGCATCTGTAGGTCAAGCATCGTTTGGTGATGTTAATGGCTCTATCAATGGTGGTGGTACTAACGCTAGCACTAAACTTAAACTTGAAGATGACTCAAGCCTTTCAGGCAAAGTATTCGGTGGTTACAAATTCAACGAATACATTTCTCTAGAAGCAGCCATTGGTGGTTACGATGCTTTAGACGGCAAAGTTGTTACTGTTGGTGATATGAAGTATCTATCGATTCAGCCAAAAGCGACTCTACCGATTGGCGATCGTTTCAACCTTTTTGCTAAAGCTGGTCTTTCTTACTTCAATGCTGAATTCAAAATTAGCAACTCTGTGATTGACGGTAGCGCAGGCCATACCACCATTTCTGACAGCACTGTAACAGGCATGTACGGTTTAGGCGCAGAGTTCGCTATTACTGAAAACTTTGCTCTACAAGTTGAATGGGAATACATGATGCCTGAGCTAGACATTGCGAAATTTGGCAATGAAAAAGTAACGGTTGATGCAGACATCAATGTATTCTCTGTAGGTATGAGCTACCGTTTCTAAGAATACTTATTCAAGTTACCTCTTGGCTTAGTAAACGTTTTTGACTTCTGTTGGTCGAGCTGAGTCCAAGCTTTGAATTTGTTTAGATATAGCACAGGAAGTTTAGTTGCTAAGCGTCCTGTGCTATTTTTTTGCTTTGGAATAACTCTTAGGAATCTTTGTGAACGATGTCAATCTTAGGTATCTGGATCTACTGTTAAAGCACTTTGAACCTCACCAGTATCACCTTGTTACGCTTTCTGAGCTAGAAGCGGTGATTTGCACGTCGAGGCGCAATGTTTCTATTGTGATGAAAAAGCTTGCCACTTACGATTGGGTCGATTGGCAACCTGCGATTGGCCGAAGTAACGCTAGCCGTCTCAGTATTAATATTTCCCTCCAACAAGCGATGACCGAGTTTTTGGTTGAGGAGCTTGGCAGAGGAAGAATGAACTCAATAACGAAACTTATTGATTGGTTCGGTCAAACCGCGGTTAGAGCACTAACTATCGCTTCTGAAAAAGTGAATCGATTGAATGAATCAAATAACGCTATTTTGATTTCTTCTTACCCTTGGGTATCCAAAATCGACCCTGCGAATACTTACCGTCACACTGAATTACACGTCGCGAAAAGCGTTTATGACGTATTGCTGACCCAAAATTCCAATGGTGGTATCGAGCCATCGTTAGCACACGAATGGAAAATGGAAGGCAAGGTAATGACGTTATGGTTGCGGCCAGGCATATATCGCCATGATGGCGAGCCCCTTAACATACAGGATGTGGTTTGGAGTATAGAAAGACTCAGGGAGATAAAAGGACCAGTTCACGAGCTCTGGCAATGCATTGATAGCGTGGTTGCAGAAACATCTAACTGCTTAAAAATTATATTGAAGCATCCGAACAAGTTGTTTCCATACATGCTAGCAACTCCTCATGCGTCTATTCTGTGTCGAGATGTCGTCTCTTTCGGTTCTAGTTATTCCTACCACATAGGGACTGGACCATTTAAAATCAGCGGCTGGAACCAGGAGAGTATGACTCTTGAAGCGCACAAAGAGTATTTTTCAGCACGCGCATTGTTAGATCAAATAACGCTGTCTCATGGTGATGTTAAAACCTTAAATATGTTGAGCTTTAACCAAAGCTCCGATCACGTTGAAGTGGAAAAAATTAGCGCATTTTCATATGTGACCTACCGCGAACGCGCGGAATCCCAACTCACAAAAGAAACTTGGTATCAACTCGCTGATTACATCCATGTGCAAAAGCGAATTTATGATGCGCCAAGTGCCGTTGACAGCATTCAGTTAGAGACTCACGAGCAAGATTTATCAATAACAGATGGTGTTGTGATACCTAAACTGAAAGGTAAAGTGGTATTAGCTGAACCTGTCTGGACGATTCCGAGTTTAATTCGTCATTCCGAATGGTTGCACAGTGTGATTCGTGCAACGGGATTAGAGTTAGAGATCATTGTTATTGATGACATTAGTTTTCCTGAGGTAGTGTCTCACCAAGCAGATTTGCTCTTCATTGAGGAAGTCATGGAAGCACCATTTGAATATGGCATCTTCGAATGGCTGTCGATAGCAACTGGACTGCGTTTTAGTTTTGATCAAAGCCAGATGTTAAGCCATAGAGAAAAGGTTCGCAGGGCGATGGCAGATGATCACTCGCTACAGTCTTTATTAAACCTAGAGAAAGCGCTGCGCGATCAGTACCTATATTTGCCTTTGTTTGTTGGCTACGAAGAAGTGACAAAAACACAGCAAGTGCGAGGTGTGCAGGTGAAGAATACAGGCTATAGCGATTTACATAGGTTATGGATTGCTCATTCACACTAGAGTCGGTGTTCAAGATTATGCAAATGTCCAACGCATAAAGCCATCGAAATGATGGCTTTATAAGGGCGTATCGGATTAGAAGTTGTACGACACACTTGCGCCAACAACCCATTGGTTTGCGCTATCAACGATAGAAGAGTCGCTGATACCGCTGCCTAGGCGCGTGTATTGTGTCATTTGGCTTACTTGCCAGTTGTCGTTGATTGGCATAACAAGTTTGTAGCCCACACCATAGCTTACCGTTGAATCACCTTTGTATGCTTTGCGGTTTGCGTTTGCTTCGCGTTGTTTCACACCAAAGTAGTAATCTACGTAGTCTTCACTTTGATAAGTTAGGTTAGCAAAAGGAACAAAATCAACACTACCGAATTTCATGATGTGGAAGTAAGTCGCGCCCGCTAAGTAACCTTTGTAAGCACCGCTGATATCGTGCTGAAGGTATGTAGAAATGACGTTGTTTTGATCCAGTGTAAAGTCTGCGTTTAAACCTAGATCGACGGCGAAACGGCGTTTATCTGTGCCTTTCAGGCTTTTCGCTGTATCACCGTCGCGCATTACACCACTACCTACAAGGTAGGCACTCATGTTGATTAACTCATTGGTGTTACCGAAGAAGCGGTAGTTAATGCCACTTAGGTCGGCATTAAAGTCGTCACCATGGTAACCACCGTTGAGAATTGGTGCTGTATTATGCTTTTGATCTTTGAAAAGATCGCTGCCTTGAGCCACACCAGCTTCTACGTTCCAACCGCCTTCGTTGTTGTAGATGTTACCGTTACGAATGTAAGTATCGCCAGCGAAAGCTGAGCCAGCAGCTGTCAGAGTAAGTAGTACAATTAATGTTTTTTTCATCATTTTTCCGAGTTGTTCTGTTTTGTTTTGAACACTGTACAAAATGACGTTGTAAGCATCTATCGGCAAAGCGTATGGAAATGTAATGAACAATCAGGGTAAGAAGCAGAATGTTGCTTCAGAATAGAAAGGTTGCTGGAATAGCTTTCGTTAAAACAGCGAAAAAATCCGAGCTGGGGTGGCTCGGATTTGGGGTATTTATCAGGTATTGATACTAACTTCTTACTGTTTCGTTAAGTTGTATAGTGGTGCTAGGTCACCCGTTACTTTTTCGCCATTCATGTCTAGCTTCATAAGTACGTTTTCACCAACAAAGTATTGGTTTGGTGCATCTTCATTTGTCAACGTTACGATGCTGCCATTTGCGTCCCAAGTGAATTGACCTTCAGATTTTGATTGACCGTCTTCTTTGTCTTGGTAGCTTTCTTCAAGTACGTAAGTGCCATCTTGATTTAGTGTGATGGTCATATCGATACCAGCACAATCCGCGCAAGGTAGTGTTCCTTTGTAGGTGCCGTTCCAGTCCAGAGCACTTTGTGCGTTGTGTTCAGAGTCTACAAATGTCTCTTCAGTAATTACCTGTTCTTCTTCTACTGGTAACGTGTCAATTGTCTCAGTCGTAACGTCTGCACTGGTGGTGACTTCAGTTTCCGTTGCCTGAGGTACTTCAACTGCGCTTGTTTCGGCAGGTTTCTCATCTTGACAGCCTGCAAGAATGATTACCGCGCCTGTTAGTGCCAACATTGTCTTTTTCATTTTATCCCTCTTTAAATCAAGATTTTGTATGAGAGTAATAGTAGACATTTATCGAGGATTTGCGTCATCAAAAAGCAATAGAATGATCTAACTATGTCAATAAAACCGGATATGAGCATGAAATTGTCAGGAAAATCAGAACAATGTAAATGTTGCTTTGGGTATCAAGCTTGAGCCCACAGATAAATATCTAAAAAGGGGAGTGGGAGTGAGTTAATTGATAACAGCCCACATTGTTGTGAGCTGTATTATCAACATCATCTAAGAAACGTTATTGAAGCTTGAGCGTGAAGTGCCTCGTTTTGTGCTTCGTTGATCAGAAAACAGCTCCGCAATAACCTGACGATTTAATTCGCCTTTCAAATGGCCGTGCTCATCGATGACGGGCAGTGAATGTTCACACGACATGACTTCAGTCAGCACTTGCTCAATGGCTAAATGTGGAGAGATGATAGGCACCTCTTCATAGATATCATCACGCCAATCTGATATATGAGTTAACTTCGCTGCGTTTAGCAATCCTTGCTGTGTTATCACGCCTTGATAGCCTGCATTGGTCTCATGGTAGGCATAATCACGTTTAACACGTTTCATTTCACTTAGTGCATCTTCAATGGTTTCAGCGCGAACACAGTACGAAGGTGGCTGCATCAGCGTTTCGACTGTCAGTGCTCGCGCTCTATTGACGTCTTTTACAAAGGCTTCAACGTACTCATCGGCAGGATGCAGTAAAATTTCGTCTGGTGAACCTTGTTGGACAAGTTCACCGTCTTTAAGAATCGCGATGCGATCGCCAAGTCGAAGCGCTTCATCTAAATCATGAGTAATGAAAATAATGGTTTTGTGCAGCTTCTGTTGCAGCTCTACCAGCTGATCTTGCATTTCGCTCCGAATCAGAGGGTCCAATGCTGAAAAAGCCTCGTCCATCAACAGTATTTCGGCGTCGGTAGCCAGTGCCCGTGCAAGGCCCACACGCTGTTGCTGTCCACCCGATAGTTGAGCAGGATACTGGTGCTTATAACCCGTCAGTCCAACGGTTTCTAACCATTCATTTGCTTTTTCTAAGCGCGCCTCTTTATTCATTCCCTGAACTTCCAAACCATATGCGATGTTGTCGATAACAGTGCGATGAGGCAGCAAACCAAAGCGCTGGAACACCATAGACATCTTGTGACGGCGAAACTGTTCAAGCTCTTTGTTCGAAAGTTGCATGACATCCACCCCTTCTACCAAAATCTGCCCCATGGTTGGATCGATTAATCGGTTGAAGTGGCGAATCATGGTGGATTTTCCAGAACCGGATAATCCCATAATGACAAAAATTTCACCCTTTTGAATTTGCAGGTTGATGTCTTTTAGTCCGACCGTGTGGCCCGTTTCCGTTAAAACCTGCTCTTTACTATGTCCCAACTTAACGCGCTCAATCACGCTATTGGGCTTGGGGCCGAAGATTTTATACAGACCGCTGATTTCGATAAGTGGACTAGTCATGTTTTGAGTCTCCTAAATGAGCTTGAGTGCGTTTCGCATACGCTTGTGAAGCACGATCAAAAAGGATTGCTAGGGCGACAATTGCTAAACCATTGAGAAGACCAAGAGTGAAATATTGATTGGTAATAGACTTTAGAACAGGCTGACCTAAACCTTTTACCCCAATCATTGATGCGATGACCACCATTGACAGTGCCATCATGATCGTTTGGTTAATTCCCGCCATGATGGTTGGCATTGCAAGCGGAAGCTGAACCCCAAAAAGCCGTTGCCGAGTGCTGGCACCGAATGCGGTTGCGGCTTCCAATACTTCTTTATCAACTAGACGAATGCCCAAATTGGTTAAACGAATAACCGGTGGAATCGCGTAGATCACTACTGCAATAAGGCCAGGAATTTTCCCGATGCCCAATAACATCACAACTGGAATGAGATACACAAATGCCGGCATGGTCTGCATGACGTCGAGTAATGGTGTTACCACCGACTGAATGCGATTAGAGCGCGCCATAGCGATACCGATAGGGATACCGAGTGCAATGGCAAGCATGGTACACACAGTGATGATACTGAGCGTGCGCATAGTGTCTTCCCACATTCCGAAATAGCCAATCAGAATCAGCGAACCAAAACATGCAGCGGCCAGTTTCCAAGAGCGGCTGGCGGCATAAACGAGAGTGGTGCAGACACCTAAAATAATGAACCAAGGTGTAGAAATCAGAAGTTTTTCAAACCAGACAAGAAACGCAAGGAGCGGATCAAACAGAGACTCAATGAGTTCACCATACTCGCGAGAGAAATCTCTGTAGGCGCCGTCGAGTGTTTTGCGAATCGCCCTGAGATCAGAGGCATCCATTTCCGGGAATTCGCTGAGCCAATTTGAGTCAGACATATGTACTTCCTTTTTCTGATATACCTAAGCGCTTTCAAGAAACTTAATTTGGCAAGAAGAGTAGGGCACCTAGGCCAAGTAATGGTCGTTCGACAGGTTCTTTATCGAACGTATTACTCTTTAAGCTCAGGCGAATATCGTCAAACTTCTCTTTTTCGTTCCTTAGGTATACATCCTTTAAATAAAACAATCATTAGTGTTCAAACTAATGATTTGCTTGGATTATAGTTTTTCTTCTTCAATAAAATGAACACATTAGCGTGTATTTGTATGAAAAATCTGCGCAAATTAACGTTTTTATTATCCGGTTAATTAGAATTGATCTTTTTGCTCGTTTGTCATCGAAATTTCTAAATTATTAGATGTCTAATTAATGCTGATGTATTACGTATTTGTCGTGTTGATTTTTGCAAACTTAGTTTATTGGCATATGCTAAAAATGTTATTGGCATATGCCAGTTTAAGGCGTAATTTGACTCTGTGTTTTTGAGGGACAATGATGGCAAGACCAAAGATAGAAAGACGAATATGCGGACGTGCGGCTCACCACTGCTTTAAGCCCAATGGCATTCCATTTAATCAGTTGGAGCAAGTCGCCATATTACCAGAAGAGTTAGAAGCGCTACGTTTAGCCGACTTAGAGGGGCTTAGCCAGCAGCAAGCTGCGGAGCAGATGGGCGTTTCTAGACAAACTTTTGGTAACACAGTAAAAAGTGCAAGATTGAAAGTCGCAAAAAGTTTAGTTGAAGGTCATGCATTAGTTTTTCCGAATGAGGAGTCAAACTTATGATTTATGCTATTCCTAATGATGGTGAGCGGGTGGCAAACCACTTTGTAAAAGCACCATACATCGCTATTTATTCTGATACTGACGGTATGCTAAAAAACTTAGCGAACATTGCTTCTATGCCACAAGCGGGTTGTAATGCGAAGTCTCAGTTGATTCAGTCTCTACAAGGGTACAATGTGGATGCTGTTCTTGTGCGAAATATTGGTGAACGTGTATTGGCAAAGCTACTTAGCAGTGGCACGCCAGTATTTAGGCTGTCTACTCGTAGTTCATTGGAAGATGTGCTTGCGGTTCCAAGAGAGCCTTTGATTGAGCCCTCTCAAGGACGCCCATCAAACAATCATAAGAAAAGTGTTCACAAACAAAAAGGCGGCTGCGGCTCCTGTGGTTGTGGTGGCCAAAAATCTAAACCCTCCTTGTTGGCAAGACCTAAAGCGCTACTCAAAGCAACATCTAGCCCTGCTATACTTAAGCTAGAGTCGATGGCTAATAAGGCAGGTTAATATGGTTTGGTTATTTACCTTTCTTGGTTTTCTCGCAATCATTTTGTTGATGTCACTTGGCGTCATTTTTCACAACAAGCGCATTCAAGGGAGTTGTGGTGGTTTGAATAATGTCGGCGTTGACAAGGTGTGCAATTGTGAAACCTCATGCGCAGAACCTGAAAGGCGTTTATATCAAATCTCAGAGCCTAACTCATCACCTGAGCGCTAAGGCTTTTGGCCCATTTCGGCAAGGTTTGCCGAAACCAGTCCAAATACTTGCTGGTCTGCGGATTCTCTCTGGAGACCAGTATGTTGACTACCTCGACAACGATCCACGTTTTTGCTAGTCCGATATCGCGCGCCAATTCTGTTGTTTCACCTTTCTCTGCGCACTCTATATACTTGCCTGCTACGTTCAAGTAATCATCAAATGTGCCCATGCCCTCGATGAGCGGCGCTAAATCTATCGCGACATGCCCTGTAGAAAAGCGCTCCCAGTCGAACAGCACCAGCTCGCCATTTTGGCGCTGTCCCCAGTTTCCTGCATTGGTGTCTCCGGAGACCAAGTTCTGCCCATCGAAAAGGTGCGCCGATCGTTGTTGTAGCTGGTGGAAGAACTGTTCTGTCTCTGAGCCCAGTTTAAGTGTAGTGAGTGCTTGTTGAGTCGCTTGTGGTGTCCACTGGTGGCGGTGATAAACACCATCTGATGTTGGTGGAAGTCGGTGCAGTTTGACGAGTTGTTCAATGACTCGATCATCTTCAAGTAAGAATGCTTGCTCGACTGCGTGGGGAACGTATTCAATGTACAGAACGTTTTTCTGGTCGTCGAGTTGAATCAAGCGCGGTACGTGTATTCCAAGCGCGTTAAACTGCTCGGCATAGCGTTGATAAAACGCCACTTCTATTTGAGTAGGGTTACGTTTTTCTATTACTTGGACGCCATCTTTTTCGATGAGAAAAACTTTGGCACTGCCCATTTGGTTGAGTTCTTGTTGCGACACCGGACTTCCTGTCTTCATGTAGAGAGAGCTCACCTTAATCGCTGCACTCACGTTTTCCAATAGCCACGACAAAGTGCCTCAAAAATATTAAATGCAACCGTTTAAATATGATTTTGCTGTGAGTGTCTAAATTTTACACAGTCTCGCCTGTACTCCGATAAATTCGTTCTACGCTTACTATTCGTCTTAATAAAGGAGAACCAAAATGGCTGTAATGAAGCAGGATATTCCAAATCGTGTAACGGTTTACCATGACAATATCGATCAAGAACAAGAGCTGAAAAATGCGATGCTGCCAGAGAAACCGCGCTACTTTAACGGTGCTCCGACTTACAAAGCGAACAGCATCGAAGAGTTTGAAAGCAAAATCAGTCAGATAGGTTTGTCTCTCGATAAATAATTTTTCTTTTACCTAAAAGCGCCCTCAAAATGAGGGCGCTTTTTTGTTTATGTGATTGATTTGAATCTTAGGGAATTAACCTTTTTGTGTACTGCCTTGGCAGACCTGTTTTTGCACTGCTGGTGGCGCAGGCTCGTAATGGCTTAAGGTCATACTAAAGCTGCCTTCACCACCAGTGATAGAGCGTAATCGACGAGCGTAATCTTGCAGCTCGTTTACAGGTGACTTGGCTCTGAGTAAGGTGAAGCTGCTGTCGATTGGCTCGGAGCCTTCGATTAAGCCTCGGTTGCCAGATAAATCACCAGAAACATCGCCAACATTCGCGGTTGGGATGTGCAGTTCCATCTGGACAATGGGTTCTAGCACAATAGGATCGGCGTTGTTAATCGCATCTAAAAAGGCTTTCTTACCTGCGATGACAAACGCAATTTCTTTTGAATCGACGGGGTGATATTTACCGTCATAAACGGTGACTTCCACATCCTTAATTGGGTTGCCAGAAATCGCACCTTCCTCTAACGCTTGCAAAATACCTTTTTCAACAGCAGGAATGAGCGCGGTTGGGATGGCGCCACCCACCACTTTGTTGATGAACTTAAATCCGGCACCACGTTCGAGTGGACGAACCTTCAATTGCACTTCACCAAACTGGCCTGCACCGCCACTTTGTTTTTTGTGTCGATAATGCCCTTCGGCAGGTTTGGTGATGGTTTCAAAGTATTCGACGCTTGGTTGGCAGGTTTCGACGTCCAGTTTGTACACGTTCGCCATCTTTTCTAATGCGACTTTGAGGTGAAACTCCCCTTGGCCGCTGATGATGGTTTCGTTGGTGCGAGCGCGATGTTCGATGCGCAGCGAAGGATCTTCACTGGCAATTTTATTCAGCACATCTCCTAATTTTTGCTCATCTCCACGCTTAAGAGGCTTCAAGCACAAAGAATACATGGAGTCAGGAAGGTCCAACGTCTTGAGTTGAACACCATCTTCTTCGTGAGAGTCATGAACGATTGAATCGAATTCGAGATCATCCACTTTGGCTAAAACGCAGAAGTCGCCCGCAAGCGCGCGAGGGATCTCGGTTCTATCTTTGCCCTGCAGTTGATATAAGTGCCCAACTTTAAATGCCTTGTTGCTTTCGCCAATATAAAGCTGGCTGCCCGCATTGATTTCCCCCTGATACACACGTAAGTAGGCAAGTTTTCCCATATATGGGTCGACGCTGACTTTGTACACGTGTGCGACGGTGTGCTCTAAGGTTTCGCAATTTACTTTGATTTTTTTGCCGTTCTTTTCCAGTTGAGGAGGGTTACCTTCGTTTGGCATGGGCATGATCTCCGCCAAGGTGCGTAGCAGCAGCTCGACGCCCGCCCCGGTTTGTGCTGAGACAAAACAGACCGGAATCACATGTCCAGTTCTCAGTGCTTCTTCAAACGGATCATGCAGTTGCTCTGCGGTGAGTTCGGAGCCTTGTTCCAGATACAGTTCCATCAGTTCTTCATCGACTTCGATGACTTGGTCAATTAAGGTCTCATGAGCTTCATCTACCGTCGTAAGTAAGGTTTCTCGTCCCAATTCTGGTTCGAAATAGCAGTCAACTACAGATTCCCCGTCAGCCGAAGGTAAGTTGATCGGCAAGCAGTGGTCACCAAAATGCTCAACGATGTTCTCCATCAATCTTTCTAACTGATTACCGTGGTTATCGAGCTTATTGATGATGATCATCTGACATTTTTGCTGCTCTTTAGCAAAGGTGAATAAGCGATCGGAAGTTTGGTTAAGCGGTGTTTGAGGGTCGATGACAAGGGCGGATGTTTCAACGGCGGGAAAAACGCTGATCGTACGGCCAAGTAACTCGTTTTGTCCCGGAGTGTCGATGATATTGAGCCGGTGTTTATTCCAGCGCAGTGCGACTGGCGTTGCTTCAATACTGTGTTGATATTGGATGGATTGAGGGTCGAAGTCGGTAACGGTATCGCCTTTTTCTACGCTGCCTAAATGGTGGGTGGCATCGCAGGTGAAGAGCAATTTTTCTATCAGTGTGGTTTTACCGGTCCCGGTTTGACCGACAAAAGCGATATTGCGTATTTTATTGATAGGCATAGAGCCTCCTTGCAAGATGGCGTGAAAAACCTACGAATTGCTAGGAAGTGGGTTGTTATAGAAACCCACGCACTGCATTGGAGTAGGGCGGGATTACCGCCTATTCGTTTTCCACGTCATTTTCCGGATGACTCGATGCATAAGATCACCTTCTTGGACTACTGGAATCTTAGCATGCCTCAATAACCATATAATTTATGTGACTTATTTCATGATGGGGCTGATTATTTTTTAATCGAGATCATAAACTCAGAGGTTCTGACTTTTGGAGCAAAACCTCTGGATTGTTTAGGCTATTTGGAAAGAACGATTTCGCCGTCGCGATAAACCAAGCTTGGCGTTACATCTTGTCCTAGTAACACCGGGCCATCAAGATCGACAACGCTCGCCTGAGCTGCAATAGGTAACGCGGCTCGCATCGCCAGCGACGTCCCCAACATACAACCGGACATGAGGCTAAAACCGAGTTTTTGGGCGTCGTCGGCTAATAATAGTGCTTCAGTGAGCCCGCCAGTTTTATCTAGCTTAATATTCACCATTTCATATTTGCCAACCAACTGATGCAATTGCTCTCTGGTGTGACAACTTTCATCGGCGCAAAGTGGAATGGGGTGTGGAATGCTGGCGAGTACGTCATCGCAGTCTTGTGGCAACGGTTGTTCGATCATGGTGATGTCTAACGGTTCGAGTTGAGCAAATACCGTCGCGAGATCGAGGCTTTGCCATGCTTCATTCGCATCTAAAACAATTTGCGCGTGCGGCGCGGCATCGCGTACTGCTGCAACGCGCTCAATCACGTTTTCACCATCCAGTTTTACCTTAAGCAGTTTTGCGCCTTGGCTAAGGTAAGCTTGCGCCTGTTTGGCCATCGCTTGCGGCGTGTCGATAGAAACCGTCATCGCCGTCACAACCGCCTCAGGTAACGTAAAGAGGTCGTGAACCTGCTGCTTGTGGCTCAAAAGCGCGTGAAGATGCCAAAGGGCGCAATCCAATGCATTTCTTGCCGCCCCTGCGGGCAATAACGATTGAAGCTTGCTTTTGAGAGCCATGACATCAGCTTCGCCTTTGGCATACAAACTTTGCAGTTCATGTGCGGCGTGAGAAATCGCCTTAATCACCGACTCAACCGATTCACCATAACGAGGGTATGGCGTGCATTCACCTTGGGCGGTCATGCCTCGATGTTCAATTGTCACTCGGACTACGTGGCACTCTGTCCGACTGCCGCGAGAGATGCGAAATGGTGTCGCCATGGCAATCGTGACAGGTTCTACATGAATTTTCATCTCACTAGTTTCCCCTAAACCGCAGTTATTTTCTAAACCGTAAATGTTTCCTAAATCGTAAGAAGCCTATCTGCAACCGCATCAACGCCAAAACGTACAGGGTCGGTGACGGGCACTTGGTATTTGTCGCTCCAATCCTGGCATAACTGGGCTGCATCTTCTTCGCTGAGCGCCGAAGTGTTTAAGCAAATACCCACTAATTGAGCGTTTGGATTTGTTAGGCGAGCAGCGGCCAGATTCGCTTCTATCGTTTGTTCAATGGTTGGCAAGCTCGCATGTGGTAAGTTGCGGATGTGCGGGCGACCAATCTCATGGCACAGTATCAGAGCGTCAGCTTGTGCGCCGTGAAGTAAGCCCAAACTTACGCCAGCAAACGAAGGGTTAAACAATGAACCTTGCCCTTCGATGATGTCCCAATCGTGATCGGTGAACTCAGGGCTGATCGCTTCTACTGCGCCGGAGATAAAATCGGCAACTACAGCATCAATCGAAATGCCACTGCCTGCGATGAGAATTCCGGTTTGACCCGTTGCTTTGAACTCTGCACGACAGTTTTTACGCTTCAATGCATACTCAATGGCAAGGGCAGAGTACATTTTGCCAACGGAGCAATCTGTTCCTACAGTAAGTACTCGCTTGCCTGCACGAGCTTTGCCATTGCCGACCTTGAGCGGGGCATCATAATGGCGAACATCATACAGTTTGGTTAATCCGCGTTGTTCTAGATCGGCAAGAGGAGAAAATTCCGCCAAACGTTGATGCATGCCCGATGCAATTTCAAATCCCATCTCTGCCGCTTCAAGTAAGGTTGCTTGCCAAGCTTCGGGAATGACGCCTCCTGGATTTGCCGTGCCGAGCACCAGCGTTTTTGCTCCTTGCTGCTGCGCTTGTTGTATTGTCATGTCGGTTAAACCAAGCGATACGGTTTCTGGCGTCAGGCGGATTTGGCCAAGGCAAATCTCAGGTCGCCATTGGTAAATGCCACGCGCGGTTTTTGCTGCAAGTGGATCGGTTACATCGCCAAGAAAAAGTAGGTAAGGTTGAGCAATTTGCATGATGGTTCCCTTCGTCATCGTTATTGCTCATTAATTTAGCCAGACTGATTTAGGAAACCGAATGCTTATTTGTTAGGCAGGTATAACTTCAGGTTATACCTTTAAACCATCTGTTGTTTTAGAGCGGTGATAAATTGCTTTGTCGCAATGGATTGAGGTGTGTGCTCTGCGAATAAAATAGAGACAGAGAAGGACATATTTGGCTCCAAAGCATGCACGGAAACGGCATTATCTTGGCGATATTGTTTTGCAGTCCAAGGGTCTACAATCGCGAATCCTGCTTCGTTTTTCACCAGTTCAGCCGCCGCGGAGTAGCTGCGGACGGTGATGGCATGTTGATAATGCTCGTCACGCGCCGATAAGGTTTGATGCAGCAATAAGCCCAGAGGGTCTCGGCTATCTAAACCGATAATGGGTAAATCGTGACTGATGAGTTCTTCTAAAGTGACGGTTTTTTCTGTGGGTATCGCTGCGCTTTTAGGGGCAATTAGTGCCAAGTTTTCTTTTAATAACATGTGTCCCATGATCGCTGGTGGCGTTTCTTCACCGAACGCAATGGCGACATCCAATTCATGTTTCAGTAAACCTGAGCACAGCTCATCGCGATTAGCCGTTGAGAGCTCAAAGGAGATGCCGTGCTCTTTCGACAGCAACGCGACAGTCGGCGCTAACAAGTGTGCGGCCAAAACAGGCGGAGCACCAACTCGTAAATGTTGAGTTCCCTGTTTGACTTTGTTGGTCAGAGAGCGAAATTGTCCGAGTTGTTGATAGACTTTTTCAGCCTCTGGCAATAAGGCTTTGGCTTCTTGAGTGGGAACGAGGCGACCTTTTACACGCTCAAATAAAGCGAAGCTCAGTTGTTGTTCTGTATGGGCGAGAACTCGAGTGACATTAGGTTGGGAAACGTGCAGTAAGCGAGCCGCGCCTGACACCGTTCCTGCTTGCATAATGGCGTAAAAGACTTCTAATTGCCTTAAGTTCACTGCGATTTCCCCCTGCTCATGTTGGTCACCTCAGAATACCTAACCTTGCTGATAAGCGATAGAGGCAAAAGTGCTGGCGTAAAAATAGGAAGACGATGTTGGTTGCCTTCCTATCTCGCTTTTTCAATTTCTCAACTTCTCAATTTCTATGCTTCACTTTGCTGCTGCATGAAGGGGCAGGTCGTTAAACGGCTCGACGTCTCGACTGAGTAATCCCATCAAAATCACTGCTAATACCATGACAACAGCTGCTATTGCAAAACCGTATTGTGTTAGCTCGTAATGACTCAATATTGCAATCAGGACGTAACTGAGAGATTGAATGGTGGTGGCAAACATGCTGATGCCGCCATCGACGCGACCTCGTTGATGAACCGCTACGGTGTGATGCATCCAGTTGACTCTCGCAATGCGATTTAGCGCGTTAAATACGCCAAACAGCGCCGTAAACAATAAGATGGTCAGCGGGCTCATCGCAAAACTCATCCCGATAAGCGCAAAAGAGACCATAACCATCGAAGCGAACATAATGTGGCTATGGGAGGCACGGCTTAGCACTTTGGTGACAATGAAGCCGGTTAGCAACGAGCCGAGGCCAAAACTGATGTTGAACCCTGCAAACCAATCGCCAGAGATGCCTTGTTCAGAAAACCAAATCGGCACCAGTTTGCTCAAATACGTCAATGCAGGATAAGAGAGGCAAGAGAGCAGAATAAAGCCATAAAATCTGGGTTCGAGACGGAATATTTGCTTGCTCTCTTTGAGTTGCGCGATGAAAGCAACGGATTTTGATGCCCTTAATTGTTGGGTATAAGGCGTCAGAATATAGAACATCGCCGCTAACGCAGAGGCGCTGGCCGCAAACAAAGCAAACTCTTTCATACCCCACATTTCAAGCAAAACAATACCCAACGCGCCAGCTCCGAGGGTCGTGGATTGCATTACAATTTCTTGCTGACCCGAAATTTTCGCATACTCATGGTGCTGATAATTTTCTTGGGTGAAGGCGTTGTTGGTCGTCCATGCAAAATTACTCGAAACCCAATACACCAATTGCGCAAAAGCCAGTAACCAGTGTGACTCAAACCCTAACCAATAAGCAATGAACACCACCAAAGCCATACCCGATTGAATCCATTGATTGAGCACGAGTAGTACTTTGCGTGAATGTCGGTCAATTAAAGTGGAAAAGAAAGGCGTTGCTAGAAAAGAAATCGCGGTGCAGCTCAGAGAAACTAAAGCTACGAAAGTGCCCATGTTAGGTTCGGAAAGCATGACCCATGGCAGCGCCATCATGAATAAGCCAGAGGAAATGCTGTCGAAGAAGCGGCCAGCTAAGTACGGCTGAGTTTTATTTTTCATTATGTTTGCCTCTAACTCCCGATGGATTTCAAAAGGTTGATGTCCAACTGTCTTGTGTTTAACAACCAAGTCGTTCGCGCTGAACACATTATCTTGAGATCGCCGGGGTTTAGCGTTAATTAAGATGGTGCAACTTTAAAACCTCAAGTAAACTTGAGGTAAAGCATTTTTTTAACAAAATTGATACACAGGGAGTCAAGGATGGAAATCAGCGTAGGAGAAGTGGCAAAACGTTCTGGAGTGAAAGTATCTGCCCTACATTTTTACGAGCAAAAAGGACTGATTTCGAGCTGGAGAAATCAAGGTAATCAGCGTCGCTACCATCGCAGTGTGTTGCGCCGTGTTGCGGTGATCAAAGCAGCGCAGCAAGTTGGGTTGTCGTTAGAAGAAATTAAACATGCGTTAGATGAACTGCCGAAACACCAAGCCCCTAACAAAGCGCAATGGGAAGAAATGGCAAGCCATTGGCATGAACAGTTAGAACAAAAGATTCAAAAACTTAAAGCGTTGCAAAACGATTTAGGCGGATGCATTGGCTGCGGGTGCTTGTCGTTAGAAACCTGCGCACTGCGAAACCCAGAGGATGTATTAGGGAAAGACCACTCGGGGTCGAACTTAACGTTAGAAGAAGAGTAGCGATTATCTCTATTCTTTGTCGAAACTGTCGACTACGATCGCGCCCATCGAAGCAGGCATTGTGATGACGATAACGCGTTTTATCGCAACCAAAGGCTCATTCATGAGTGGCAGTTTATCAAGACAGAAAAGAACTAACGCTACCACAACGGCCGCAATGAAGTACGCGATAACCACACGAAAAATAAAGATGGATACGCGATTCTTGATGTGGCTTTGAAACACGCTTTGATACGCGAAAAAACTGAGGAAAATGACAGAAAGACTTAACAGCATGAGCAAGTTTGCCATTGGTAGGCTCTCACCCAATCGCCACGCTTCCTCCGAAAATGAGATCGGGACTGCTAGGGCAAAAGCACCAACCAATACTTGGCTAGCGTCTTCTAGATTAAAGTGGCTGCTCATGCTGTTTATTCCATTATTCGCTTGCTAGATGTAAGAGCTTTTCAAAACGCTCATTACCGTGCAGCAATTCGAGGTCTCGTTCTTCGGCAAGTAAATCACGAATGGATGGGCTGTATTCAATTGCGCGTTCCAAGTCTTCAATAGCTTGCTCTTCGATACCAAGGCGAGAGTATGCACACGCGCGTTGATACAGTGCAGGGCCGTTGGTGTAATCGACTTCAAGTACGCGGTTACAAATGCTAAGTGCCCAATGGTATTCGTTGATTTCCATCGCTGCGTCGGCTTTGTAAGTCAACGCTTCTAAATCACCTGGACGAATTAATAAGATTTCATCATAGATTTCAATACGTTGTTCTGGAGTTTGAGAGCTTTGTGCACGTAGCCATAAGTTATGGATCTCGTTGATTTTCTCAATCTCTTTGTTGTTTTCGCTGATAATGCGAGTTTTGCGTTTTAAATCTCGCTCAAGGGCGACAAACTTTTTCTCATATTCTTGGGCGATCTTCTCCAATCGTTTATCAGCCATCTCTTTGGTGTTGTGTTTAAACTCGCGCAGAGATTGCCATCCGACAAAGGCAATCAGCGATGCGACACCAGCAATGATGTAGAAGAAGTATGTAACGGTCACGTTGGCATAGTTCAACGATTTATCTGCGACCGTTAGCTCGCGATCGGTGATCTCTGTGATCATTCGCTTTTCTAGGCTTTGATAGTCCTGACGCAGCGCTTTTAGTTCATCTAAAATATAGCGTTCCATTAATGGTCTATCTAACAGATCCGATTCTGAATACTTTTCCTCCGATGCCATTGTTGGCAAGGCAAGTATCAGCGAGAAAAAAATACCAATAAATAAGCGCATATAACGTCCTTTCACGAGAAGAGTACAGATAGACCATGCAACAATAGCAAATAGCACAAACGTTTAGCAAAGTTATTACAAAAGAAATAACTGTCGTCTTCGTAGAAGTCATATTCTTGTTGTTTTTCAGTTTGTTCCTGGTGGTTATTTGTTGTGATATCTTTTATCCTCCTTGCGAATTTATGATTAATGGAGTGAGCATGGACGCGCGAGCTAAGGATTACTTAGAACAATTCCTAGAATTATTATCGCCAGAACAAA
Source organism: Vibrio sp. Vb1980 (assembly GCF_033338615.1). Taxonomy (NCBI): domain Bacteria; kingdom Pseudomonadati; phylum Pseudomonadota; class Gammaproteobacteria; order Vibrionales; family Vibrionaceae; genus Vibrio; species Vibrio sp. Vb1980. The sequence goes on along the minus strand of NZ_JAWOSZ010000004.1, from coordinate 113,842 downwards.
GGGAAGCTGTACCATCAGTCAGTGCTGACTATTATTGTGCCGATGAACACAACGCGAATGTATGTGCAGACTTGGTTCGTATTGGACAGAAAACTGCATCGTGCAGTTTGGAGCTTTGGTATCGAGATCGTGGTGAAACCATGCCCCAAGTCGGTCATTTACAAGTAGTGACGAATTGGGATGGGGACCCGGTTTGCGTGATACGAATTACTGACGTAAGTACATGCAAATATGAGGATGTAACCGCAGAGTTTGCCTACGCAGAGGGCGAAGGTGATAGAACCTTAAACTGGTGGCGTGATGCTCATACTGCATTTTTTAAAGCTGAATGCGATGAGTTGAACATCGATTGGCATGAGAAACGTACGCTGGTTTTAGAGCGTTTTGAAGTGGTGTATCCCGTCAATTAATCTCTGATAGCAGCACTGATTTGAAGTGCTGCTTTCTTTATTGAGAGACCATTTTTTAGCGCTTTCGAGCGGTCACACTAAACATATGCCAATGTTTTTGGCTTCCTACTACAGTGGTCCCGTCTTCATCTCTTTCATGCAATGAAATGAGGTCGTAACCCTCGAATAAGCTTTCCACTTCCTTTTTTGTTAATGCGGTAATGTTTGGATGCATTTCGGAGGTAACCCAGGAGTCTTTCACTCCCAAGAAATCGCCGCAGAAGATACCGCCCGGTTGTAATGCGCTGTCTATTTTTTTCCAGACTTGTTTGAAGCCTGTGTCAGGGCAAAAGAACAAACTGGTATTTGCGATAACCAAGCTGCACTGAGGGTAATTAAATTCAGTAAAACAGCACTGCGAAACCGAAAATCGCTTATTACCTTCAAAGCGTGTTAAACAAGTTTTTACTGCATCTTCATTGCTATCACATGCGTGAACCTTAAATCCCTGTTCGAGTAGAAAGTGGCTGTCTCGACCTATTCCGCAGCCAACATCAAGAGCGACTTTGCCCTCTATCTTAAGCCGGTTTACGGCATTTTCCACGTTTGGGCGGTGAGGTTGGCTTAAAATTTTCTGATAGTATTCATTCCATTGCGCTGGCATTGAACTTCCTTATGTTGGTTGTGTCCCCTGCCCAAAACTAGCGTCCATTTTGTTTTGCTTGACTGGGGAGGTTTGCAGTATTGGCAGCTGTTATAGCTGATCTTCAATCGGTAATATTCCGGAGAACCAAGCGCCCATTTTTCGCCATACTCCTGCTTCTGGTTCGGAGTCGTATTCTTCGCCTGTTTTTACGTCGGTCCAGACAATGTCCCCGTCGCGCAGAGTTAAGGCATAGGCGTTACTCGACAGTTGATTCGGCAGTTGTTCCAGAAACATTTGCACATATTCTGGCTGTTCGATAACAACGGCCATTTCGGTATTCAAAGCGGCCGAACGTGGGTCCCAGTTCATCGAACCAACGAAAAGTGTTTTGTTATCAATTGTCATTGCTTTAGCGTGTAAACTTGCTCTGCTACTCCCCGTGAGGCTCCACTTACTTTTGAGTTTCGCGCTCGCTTTTACTTCCCAAAGCTTGATTCCAGCTTCGAGTAGATCTTTTCGATATTTTGCGTACCAACCATGCACGGCAAACACATCGTTAGACGCGAGGCTATTGGTCACAATCGTGATATCAACGCCTCGCTTGGCCGCGTTACTTAATGCTTGAGTACCTGCTTCAGTTGGAACGAAATAGGGAGAAATGAGCACAAATGAATCCTCAACACTTTTAACCAATTCCGACAAATTATCAATAAGTTGGCTCTCTCGGGTCGCGACTTTATCGGGCAGATCAAACCATACTTTCGCTTCTCCCCAGTAGAGCTTGAGTTTGCCTTGTTTTAGATCTTGGTACATATCCAGTTGAGTGAAGTCATAGCGGCCGGTTGAAAACTTTTCCTCTAACCGGAGTTTATTGACCTGCTTTTGAATCGCTTGGTCGGTAATTTGCTGTGAATTCGGTGTAATCCATTCCATTGGTATCGAATAGGCGCTATTCCAGTAGAGGTCGAACTGATCGGCAGTTTGTTGTACCGCCTCACCATAGAGCAGAAGATCAAAATCACCAAACTCAACTTGCGATTCAAAAGAGAAGTATTCATTGCCGATATTTCTACCTCCGACAATGGCGGAAACACTGTCTGCAATCAGAGACTTATTGTGCATACGACGATTAAGGCGTTTAAAATCGCTAGCAAGAGCGAACCAACGGGAGTCGCGATACTGATGCGGGTTAAATAAGCGGATTTCTATATTAGGATGTGCATTGAGGGCAGCCATCACATCGTCGTTTCGCTTTTGCATATCGTCAAGCAACAGCCTTACTCGAACACCACGCTTTGCCGCTTCATACAAGCGCCACGTTATTAGCTGACTCGTTTCGTCACCACGGTAAATATAGTATTGAAGATCAAGGCTTTTCTGGGCGGACTCGATCAAAGAGGTTCGAGCAAGAAGTGCATCGTGTCCCTGATTTAACGGTGCAAAGCCAGTTATGGACTTAGGGTCTCTCCCGTAAGCTTCAAAGTACTGCGCAAGAACAGAATCCTTTTGATAACCGAGCTGAAAGCTGGTGGACTTTTCACTGGCGTCATTCAACGATACGGATGAGCATGCCGATAAAATAGTGAGCAGCGAGGGGAAGAGCAACTTGGCGAGCGTTTGTAACAAAGCACATTTCCTTGTCTTACAGAGTGTTACCTACTCCAAATTATAGACTTAAGCTGACGCCACATGCACCCAGAACCGTTTGATAACGAGCGATTAATCAATGAATTGCCATAGAGCCTGCACTAAGTTCAACTTTTAGAGCGCAGATAATCATTTATTTTAATTATCATTATGGCCGTATTGGTCATAATCACTAATATCTGGTGATTATGACCAATAGCACACTGGATAAAATAATGGTTTTTATATAACCATATGATTTCTAATAAATAAATGCTTGGCATGTCATTTGCTGTTTAGAATAAAAGTTAAGTCAGAGCAACTTGCGCAGTTGGTTAATTTTTTGTTAATTTTATTAACTTTGAATTGGCAATAACTATCTAGTTCGCTGCTTAAAAGACTAGGCAAGTGCCGCTTTGATGTTTATTCAAATTCAATTCTCTCACCACCATGCTTACCGGGAGCAATGGACTGAATAAAAGTGTGGTGTTGAAAACAACAATAAAAAAGGATTTTCGATGTTAGCAAAACCCATATTACGTTGGCTTTTACCCTTCGTCGTCGTTGGAGGCTCTTATGCAGGATATGCTGCAATTGCCGCAACTGCGCCGGAAAAAGAGTCAACCAAAGATGCAATTACAGAGCCTACTGTTCAGGCTTCTTCTCTTTTTCCTACCGATCACAAAGTGGTGATTACCAGTCACGGAGAATTAGTCCCTTTTGAAAAAACACACCTTTCCGCGCAAGTTAGTGGTGAAGTTACAAGTTGGCACCCGAATTTTGTGACGGGTGGCATCGTAAAACGAGGAGAGGTTCTTTTCACAATTGAAAGTGACAACTATGAAGCGTCGGTTTTACAAGCTGAAGCCGATTTAGCTAGTGCACGCGCAAACTTGATTGAGGAACAAGCGAAAGCCGAAGTGGCAAAACGTCAGGCAAAGAGACTGAGCGATAAGCAAGTGACGGATCTGTATTTACGCAAACCTCACGTTTTGAGCGCACAAGCCCAAGTGAAGTCGGCTCAAGCGGCACTCAAACGAGCAAAAAGAGAGTTAGAAAATTGCAAAGTCGTTGCACCTTACGATGCGCTGGTTGTTGAGCGTGATATTGGTGTTGGTCAATTTGTTACATCTGGTTCTCGAGTTGCCACGTTAAACAACATCGAAGTGGCAGAGGTGCACGTACCCATTGCCGGTTTTGATAGTGCATTTTTACCTGAATCCATTGGTGAACTCACTGCGACAGTGACGCAGCAAGGTGTGTTTTCTACCACTAGAGAAGGTCGAGTAGTTCGTGATCTAGGCATGATTGATAGCGCTACCCGAATGATTAACATGGTCATTCAAATCGCGGACCCATACGGTGTCGATAACCAGCTGCCTCCAATTAAATTCGGCTCCTACGTTGAAGTGAGCTTCACTGGTAAGGAACTTAAGCACATCTACCGCTTGCCACAGGAATTAGTTAAAAACCGTACCGTGTGGGTGGTGAATGGCGATAATCAACTTCAACCCAGAACCGTCACGGTTTTGAGAGCAGAAGGTGAGTTTTTGCTGGTTGGCGAAGGTTTAGAGCAAAGTGATAAGTTGGTACTGACCTTACCAGAGTACCCTCAAAAAGGCATGGCGGTACAAATCGCAAAAAAGAGTGACGACTCCGAAACCGTCGTACAGTAAGTAGGAGTATGTCATGGAAGATACTAAACAAAAGGGCTTAATTGCCTATTTTGCGAATAATCCCGTCGCTGCCAACCTTTTGATGGTGTTCATCATTATCATGGGTGTGGTGAGTTTTCTCTTTATTCAAAGGCAGATGTTTCCGAATATTGAGGTGAACTACATTGATGTTCGTGCGACTTATCCTGGCGCTTCTCCTCAAGAGATAGAAGAGAGTATTCTCGTTAAGGTCGAGGAATCGATTAAAGACGTCACCGGGATTAAAAAAGCAGTCTCAACGGCCTCTAGAGGTAGCGCGTATGTTTCCATCGAGGTAGACGTTAATGCCGATATCAAGCGTGTCTTGGATGATGTAAACCAACGTATTGATACCTTGTCTAACTTACCAGCGGGTATGGAACCAATCAATGTCTACCAAGTTGAATGGCGCCAAGATGTAATCGAAATGGGGTTAGTTGGGGACCGACCGCTCGAGGAGCTTAAACTGCTTGCTAAGCAAATCGAAGATGAATTACTTCAGTTAGAAAACGTCATGCTGGTGTATCTGAGTGCGCCAGAAGAAGAAATAGCGATTGAAGTTGACCCACTTGTTCTTCGTAAATACGACCTGACGTTGAGCGATATCAGCAGCGCGATCAGCCGTTACTCAGCCAACTTTTCTGCGGGCGAAGTAAAAACAAACTCAGGGATGATTGCAGTAAGGATTGAAAACCAATACTACCGTGGTGATGAGTTTAGAAATATTCCTGTAAAGCTTGGCGCAAATGGTGCAAAGGTTCTGTTGCAAGATATTGCCACAATAAAAGATGGCTTTACGGAAGAAGAGCGCTACTTTGAATACTCAGGTCAGAATGCGATCTACATGTCTGTTGAAGCAACTCGTGACCAGAACATTATCCCTGTTGCACAGTCCGTTCGTAATTATATTGAAGCAAAAAACAAGACATTGCCGCAGGATGTTAAGCTCAAAGTCTTAGTTGATACGACTTACTATTTAAATGGGCGTCTCGACATGATGTTGAAAAACTTGCTGCAAGGCGCTGCATTAGTCGCGATTATGCTGACCATTTTCCTACGTTTCCGCTTGGCTATGTGGGTAATGATTGGGCTACCTGTCTGTTTTCTCGGTGCCGTAATGATGATGCCTGCATTAGGGATCACGGTAAACATCGTGTCTCTTTTTGCCTTCATTATGGTGCTCGGTATTGTAGTTGATGACGCCATCGTGATGGGAGAAAGTGCGTACAGTGAAATCGAAGAAAAGGGCGGTGGCGTCGAAAACGTGGTTCGTGGTGTAAAACGTGTTGCCACACCAGCCACTTTCGGTGTGTTAACCACAATTGCTGTGTTTGCCCCTTTCTTGTTGTCTAGCGGTATTGATAGTGCCTTCTTTTATGGTATCGCGGGGGTCGTGATTCTTTGTTTGATCTTCAGTTTGATTGAATCGAAGCTGATCCTACCAGCGCACTTGGCGCATACCCATTTTAAGCCAGTTAAACCAGGTGGCTGGCGTGACCGATTTAACCAACGTTTTTTTGGTTTTGTAAATGGTCCATATCGTAACTTTGTAACAACATGCACCCATTGGCGCTGGACAGTGTTTGCGGTGTTCTGTGGTTTACTGCTGATCAGCGCGGCTTTGATCAACGCGAATTATGTTCGGGTGATCCCTAACCCTAAAGTGCCGACTGACTATCCTGCGATCACTATTGAAATGAATGATACCGTTTCAAGTGAGCAGACAATCAGTGCACTCAAGACTATTGAACGTGTCATGCAAAAGATCGAATCTGAGACCATTGCGGAACATGGTCAAGGAATGATTCGTGATGTGCTGTCGTACAACAGAAGCCGCACCGAAGGTCGAGTATTAGTACCTCTTGTTGATGAAGAGTTACGCCCGTTCAATACATTTGAACTGGCTCGACGTTGGCGTGAAGCTATGCCTGTTATTCCAGGTATGAAGAGCATCAAAATCCGCGAGCAGAGTGCGGGTGGTGGTGACAGAGATGAGTTTGGTTACTTGTTGTTTGGTTCTAACATCAATGAGCTCAACGAGGCTGGGCGTTACTTGATAGAGCGTTTACAGCAGGAAGAAGGGTTATATGATATTTCATCTTCTATTGATTCTGGAAGCAAAGAAGTACTCCTGTCTCTTGCGCCTGTAGCGTACGATCTCGGTCTGGATCTCACCATGATCGCAGAGCAAGTTGGTGGCAGCTTTTATGGTGGCGAAGCACAGCGCATTATTCGTGATGGTGAAGAAATTAAAGTTATGGTGCGTTACCCGCAATTGACGCGTGAAGCATTCTCATCATTGCGTTACGCTGTGATTACCACACCAGCAGGTAAGAAGGTCATGCTAGGTGATGTGGTGAAGATCAATGAGCAGCCGGGCGTGAGTAGCATTCGACGTGAAGGCGGGTATCAAACCGTTTATGTTTATGGTTCCATAGACGAAGAATTGGTTGAGCCTCAAGAAATCGTTAAGGTCATTGACGACAATATCTTGCCGGATATGAAGCAAGCGTTCTCGAGTGTGAAAACAGAATTGGGTGGTGATATTGAAGAGCAGGCTGCGCAGCGTAATGAACAGATTTTGTTCTTTATTGCAGGCATGATCATCGTCTACATCTTGTTAGCTGTACCGTTAAAAAGTTATACCCAACCTTTGATTGTAATGTCCGTCATTCCGTTTAGTCTGACGGGGGCGATTTGGGGCCATTTCTGGCTAGGTTTAGACATCAGTATGATGTCGACATTTGGTTTGATCGCCGCTGCTGGCGTGGTTATTAACGACTCTCTGGTTATGACAGATTACGTAAACCAAGTGAGAGAAAAGGGTATGAACATCAAACAAGCGGTTGTTGAGGCGGGTTGTGCTCGTTTTCGAGCTATCACGCTCACCTCAATAACGACGTTTGCGGGTGTATTGCCGATAATGTTTGAAACGAGTTTGCAGGCGCGTTTTGTCATACCGATGGCTGTCGCTTTGGGCTTTGCGGTGTTGTACGCAACGGTTCTGACTTTAGTGTTGGTGCCTTGTTTGTATTTAATGCTTGAAGATATTAAAAATATTTTCAGATCGATTAAGAGGTTTATCCATCGTTTGATTAATCGTTTCAGAAAGTCGCCAGTGACGTCGAGCGTTGAAGCAAGCGTATCGAGTTAACAAGCTTGATGTTAACGATTAGGAGCAGCCTTCGGGCTGCTTTTTTGTTTCCGCATTTTGATTCAAAGTGATTTTTTAGTGGGCAGTTACGTAATTATCTGATGAGAAAACTGCCTGACAAAGCATTTCTAATATGTATGTTTCTAATGTTTTAAATTCGCATGGTTAATTTGACACTTGGTTAGCGAAATTTACCAGACGAAGATAACGTTGAATATGAGGTTTTATTTAAGTTGTTGAAAAATAACAAAATAAAAGTTGGCATCGTATGTGCAATATATGAATTGTAATTAAAATTAACTGCTAATCCTCAAGGAGCTTATTATGAAAAGCGTATTTCTATCTACTCTAAGTCTTATTGCTGTAATGTCATCACCAATCGCTGCTGCTAACACTTTAGACAAAGAGGAGTGGAGCTCAGATTTACGTCAGGACTTTTCTGAAATGAAACATGAAGCTATAGCAGATATTCAGCAAATGAACATGGATGCCATTCACGCACGTGATGAGCGTATCGTGAAAAACATTAAAGATGAGCAAGAACAGTTAGTAAAGGTAACGTGCCACAAAGAGAAAGCAAGCAAGTCATAAACGCCGATAAAAGAGACTAACAGACGAAAATGAATCCAATACGAGTTCGGTGTTAGTTAGCAGTAAGCACTGACCTTGTTGCTCTACTTGCCAGCCTTTTAAGGCTGGCTTTTTTGTTTCTCATTTCATGGGTGGAGATCAGATCCTCAAGCCTATTATCAATAGTTGGCGTGTTTGATGAGCTATTGCTGGATGGAGCGGATGTAACTTTTAAAAGTGTAGATTTCAGTAAAGTGGAGGTGATGTTAGATATTTAAAATTTAGAAAAGATCCGATCTCCTTTTTGACCTTCATAATACCTTAGTATGTGGCTTACCTTTACTTGAATTAGAACTCATATTGCAGGCTCTCGTTTAAAGGTATTGATGCATATTTGAAGAATAAGAGATAGACATATGAGTTTTATTAAAATGTGTAAAGATGGTTTTAGAGGAAAACCAGATTTTGCACACTTGTTACATAATGTATTCCAGATAGATGACTTAGTACTATCATTTGAATGCCCGAACAATATATATGAAGGTCATGTATACCAAGATTTTATTGAATTACAACGGTTCAATATTGATTCAAAAGTAGAGCGACATGAAAAGTGTATAAAATTGGCCACGATTTATTTCTCTTTTCAAAATAAAATAATAAATCCACTATTACCAATCAATAAACAAGGTGGCTTATATATTCGGTTAAGGATTAAATCTTCAGATAAATATATTACTAGTGTTAATCAACTATCTTCATTTATAGAGAAAGAGTACGTGGATTTTTATCATGCTGTAGAGTCACCTGACGGCTCTCGAAAAGGTGATCATACAGAGTTGATGAATGATGCCATTGCGTATGCAAATCATCGTTGGGGAATGGACCCGATAAACGAAGAAAAAAAGAGAGCGAAAGAAGAGTTCCTTGTAGGAGAGTTTCTTCGTGGTTATCCTCCAATCAAATGCCAAGATATCAAGATTGGTGAAAATACATTTTCAAAATATGTAGAAGGAAATTTGGAGTATAAAAAAGACTATCGAAGAGTGTACAATTTGCCTATCAAAAATGAGTTTTACTTTAGTATTGAATTTTTATATGAAATCGAGCCTATATTTGCTCAAAAAAAGTTTTTAGATTGGGTAAGACACGCGGATGAAATCTTTGAAAAAAACGTTTTAGAGTTGCTAGCACTGTCTCCGCTTATTGATTCGCATACTACCTCCAAATCCGAAAGGTTGGCAAAAAAAGTTGATCCAGAGCGTTCATACTTAACTTAAAGAAAAAAGCCCGCGAAGAATGCTTTCACGGGCGAAAAAAGGGCACCAAATTGGGTGTCTATTCATTTTGGAGGTGGTCGAACGTCCATATAAAACTGACAATAGGCTTGGTGAGAGGCTTACCACCAGCGCGACCAACGAGGCTAAAGTTAACATTGTTGTAATGATTGTTAAAATGTTAATTCTTCAATCAATGTTTTCATTATCGTGAGTTTAAATTGTGAATGTGTTGCCTACGTGTATTTTTACTCTGTGAAATGCCGTTTTTGACAATAAGACATATTATAAATCTTGTGTTGGTTATTTGATTTGGTTATATAAAACTCAACATACTTAATCCTTAACTGTTCATATTCACACTTAATGAGATACAATAACCCTCTGTTTGTTAAGTGATTGTGTGTTTTTTTAACGTATTGGTATCGAACAAAAAGCGACCTAAGCCGCTCTTGTTCATTTTGATAAATGTACTTATCAGTCGTTTTAGATTTCTTCGTGTTTATGGACTAGGCCGAAGTCAGCTAAAATGGCATACGCGGCAGGGATCATAAACAACACCAGCAGAGTGGATGCGAAAATACCAAACACGATGGAGATAACCAGTGGTTGGATAACCTGTGCTTGCAAACTGGTTTCAGTCAGCAACGGAAGCAAACCTGCTGCAGTGGTCATTGATGTTAGGAATACTGCTCTAAAGCGTTCCCGACTGGCTTTGACTACCGAGTCATGCACATTATCCCCTTCATCCACATGATGGCGTATGTACTGAACTAACAGAATCGAGTCATTCACCACAATCCCTGCTAATGAGACGAAGCCCATCATACTTGGCATACTTAATGAGTGACCGAGTAGGATGTGTCCCCATACCACGCCAATAAAAGCGAGGGGAATCGCAAGCATGACGACGAATGGTTCCAAATAACTGCGGAATTGGTAACTCAGAATCGCAAACACGCCAAACAAACCAAGCAAGAAGCCTTTACCCATTGATGCGCCAGTTTCAGCGGTATCTTTGGCTTCACCTTCAAAATCAAAGCGAAGACCTGGATACTTTTGCATAAGCTTTGGCGCCTCATCCTGTTGGAACTGACGAATAATGGCGGTTGAGTTGGCTTTCGTATTGTTGATATCGCCGAACACGCTCACAGTCCTCAAGCCATCAATGCGCTGGATTCTTACGTAATTACGTTGGAAATCCAAAGTCGCAATGGTTGCGAGGGGGATTTGACTGCCATCGGACAAGATAATCGGAAAGTTTGCCAATTGCTGTAAGTCACCGGCTTGTGCTTTATCGAGGCGAACTTCGATTGAAATGTTTTCTACCCCAACTTGGATCTCGTCTGCGGTTTGGCCAAAGAAAGCTGCACGCAATTGATTGGCGATGAGTTGGCCGTTAATCCCGTAAGCTTCTGCGCCCGGACGCAGTTTTACCAAGACTTCTTCTTTACCCATACGCATGTCATCCAACACGCCATGGACACCGTCAAACTCATTCAAGTATTGCTGAATGTCGATAGAGGCCGCTTTGAGCGCATCCAGATCATCATGTTTCGCTCGAATTTCAATCGCTCGTCCACCTGGCCCCATGGTCGGTTGTTTAAATACCAGTGAGATTGGATCGGCAAGTTCACCGATGTCTTCGCGCCATGCATCGATAAATTCATCGATGAGTGTGTTACGACTCTCTGCACCCAGCAAATCCAGACGTACCGTGGCAATGTGAGGGCCAGATTCATTCGCGTCGGCGTTAGCGTTGAATTGACTGGTGATGTGCAGAACCAATGGATTGCCGTCTTCCACTTTCTCTGTCCATTCTTTATCTAGCTTTTGAGCGGAAGCGAAGATCTTATCGACGACAGCTTCCGTTTGAGACAGAGAAGAACCCGGAGGAAGAATAATACGCGCTTCTGCAATGTCGCCATCCAGTTCAGGGAAGGGTTGGAACTTGAGTAAACCACCTACTAACGTGGCTGCGGAGATAAGAAGCAAGGCGACCACGCCACCCATAAAGGCATAGCGATACTCGACCACTTTATCCACTGCATTGACCAAGGTGGTGTTGCGGAAGTTTTCAAAAGAAGCGAGCAGCTTTTGTTTGAACTTCGGTGTCTTTCGCTCTTGCTTTTGTTTATGCAGTGAATGAGAAAGGTGGTTAGGTAGGATCAAGAAGGCTTCCACTAAACTTAAGCTCAATACGAGGATCAGAACTTGAGGAACTGCTTTAAGTACCGCACCCATTTCACCTTGCAGGAATAACAAGCTACCAAAAATACACACCGTAGTTAGGAAGGAAGAAATTACCCCCGGCAGTACCTTTTTCACCCCTTTAGTTACGGCATCATCGATCTCTTCTCCTCGGTCGAGGTGAGCGGCAATCGATTCGGCAATAACGATGGCGTCATCCATCATGATACCGATGGCCATGAGTAACCCGACCAAAGACATGATGTTGATGGACAGGCCAAGTTGCGCCATCAAAAATAACCCACCCAAGAAGGCAACGGGCAAACCAGCCGCGACCCAAAAAGAGTAGCGAAAACTAAAGAACAACCACATGGTGGCGAAGACCAGAATGATACCTTGCCAACCGTTTTTGACCATCATGGTCAGGCGATCCCAAAGTACGGATGAAAGGTCATTGGTCATTTGTAGCATCACACCGTCTGGCGCGATAGCTTGTTGTTCTTCTACAAATTGAGCAACCCGTTCCTTGATACGCAGTGCGTCATCTTCTTTGTTTTTGCTGACTTTTAGTAGGGCAGAAGGGTGACCATCGAAGAGGACTTTCTGTTCGTCCAATTCAAACCGGTCGGTAATCGTCGCAATGTCTCTTAGACGGATGATTGATCCATTTGGACCAGAGCCCACGACGATAGTCTCAAGTTCTTCTGGCGTAACGCGACGTTCGTCGAAGCGGATCAGAAAGTTCTTATCTGGTGTTTCGACATTACCACTTGGCAACTTGACGTTTTGACGACCAATCTGCTCCGCAATATCACCAACACTCAAACCAAGTTGTCGGATAGCTTGAGTGTCTAACTCTACTCGGTATTGGTGGTCAGAGAAGCCAGCAACTTCAACCAAAGAGACATCGTAATCGATTTTTAACGTGCGTTTAAGCTGTTCGGCATACGCTTTTAGCTCTGGCCATGTGGTATCTGCGGTGATGGCGACATCCACAACTGGCTCATTCCAATCTAGCTCTTGGACCACAGGAGACTCAATTTCTTGTGGGAAGTCATTAATCGAGTTGATCTGAGTTTGAACGTCGACCAGCATGCGCCCGATGTCGGCTTCTTCATTCAGTTTTAAGATAAGACGCGCAGAGCCTTCAATCGCTTCACATTGCGTTTCTTCAATGTTAGCAAGACCATCAACAGCATCTTCCATGCGGACACAGATACTCTCTTCGACTTCTTGCGGGGAAGCGCCAGGGTAAACCACACCAGCTAGGATGTAGGGCGGATCAAACTCAGGAAAGGTTTCCCGCTTAATCGTGGAAAGTGAAGAAATCCCCAATATCAGCAGCGTTAGCATCAGCAAGTTGGCTGCTGTTGGGTGCTTGGCGAAGAATCGGATCATGAATCAGACTCCTCAATAGCCGTTTCTGACTGTTCAGGTGACTCTTTCAATAGCATGCCGTTAATCGCAGGCAGCAAATCGTTGATGATCAGTTTCTGACCTTGCTCCAATTCGCCATCGATCACCACTTGGTTATTTCGGCGATATAACACTTCAACCGTCACGACTTGCAGACGATTGTCATCGCCCATCAGGTAAATCTTATCGCCATGAAGCGCACGCTCTGGGATGACCCAACTCGGGTTCTCTTGTCCCTCAATCAAGGCACGCACAAACATGCCGTTCACCAATGGAGGCGCAGACGTTGGGTTTAATGCACGGTAGTCTTGTTCAATTTCCAGAATCACACCGGCAGTCGCTTGGCTTGGATCAACCGTTTCACTGATGCGTGCAACTTTCGCAGGCCAGCTTGCAGAGAGGTTACCGCTGCTGAGTTCAATGTTGGCATGAATCGCATTCATATCAGGTTGTGGAATACCAGATTCATCGCGGACAAACTCACCGATGCTCGCCGCCAAAGTTTGCATGTCATGAATGGACAGTTGAGCTTCCACTTCCATGACATCAATACCATGTCCTGTCACCATGGTTTGTTGGAGGTTAACCACTTGCTTTTTCTCAATTTCTACGTCAGCAATACGCAAATCGTAAGGAAGCGTGATGATGGTTTTATCAAGCGAGCGTTCGGCCTCATCCACTTTTGATGCATTAACTTTAACTAGGGCTTCCGCGACTCGTTTCTCATCCGGCATCAAACCAATTTGATTTTCAATATCCAGTACTAACTTACGTTGAGAGAGCGCGCTTTGCTCTTGCTGATCTACATCCGATTGCGAGGTTAAGCCTTTCTTAAGTAGGTTTTGTTTACGGTCTAACTCTTTGTTAGCGATAACCAGACGGTTGGCTTCTATCTTGAGTGTGCTTTTGAGATTCGCTTCTTCTTGGTTCAGCTTAGCCAGAGAGGTTTGAGCAGATTTGAGATCGGCTTGAGCTTGAACCAGTTTCAACTCGTAATCGAGTGGGTCGATTCGCAAGATTTCCGTTCCTGCTTGCAGCACTTGTCCTTTTTCCAGTTGCGGATGACGGTAGACCACTTTACCCGTCACTTCGGCTATCGCTTTCCATTCCACTTTTGGGGCGATCTTGCCAAACCCTACGGCTACTGGAGCAATGGCTTTGAGCTCAAGAGGAATTGTCTCGACCAACCGTGCACGATCTCCTGCGGGTTTTACGGGCAAATCTGGTTTGAGGCTAATCGCCAAAAACAGAATGACGCCCCCAACCGCAAGAGCAGGAAAGAACAGCAGCTTTTTATTTATTTTCATATTGGTCGCCCGAGTCTAAAAATCCATGTTTCATCAGTTGTATGTTGTGTTCGAATAATCGGTTCAAGAAGGCTTCAGAAAGTTCAATACCATGAATGGCGAGCAGTGCTGGTGGTGCCATAAAAGGAAATACCATCAAGCTGATGTAAGAGACGCGACAAAGTTGAGGGTCGGCGTCTTTTCGTAAAACGCCACTGTCGATCAACTTATCAAAGATCACGCCTTGCATTGGCTTGCTGATATCTGCGAAGACTTTTTCGAGCAGTTTGCGTTGGGTTTCCGATGGGGGCATATTCATAACTTGGGCAACTAAGCGTGGGAACTGTGGTACCTTGATCATTTCGCGGTAGTAGGTGCGCATTAGATCGAGAAAGTTTTGCTCGTTACTGTTGGATACCAACGTCTGCATCTGCTTTTGCATCGGTGACAGTGTTTCGCGCAACATGGTCTCGAACAAGCCTTCTTTGTTGCCAAAGTAGTAACGAATCATCGCCACGTTCACGCCTGCTTTCTGCGCGACTAGGCGAGTAGAGACCTTGTCATAAGCCATAATGGTGAAGAGTTCGCGCGCGTGGAAAATCAGTTTTTCCCGTGCGTCGATATTATCTGTGGGTCTTCCCGCCCTTCGATGCGCTTCCGTCACAATCTTCTCTCAAAATATTAAACATTTGATTAATTATAAGACGCTGATTTCTCATGCGACATGTGAAAAATTAATCAGTATTTAATCAAGTGATTAATTTGTGATGAAGAGAAGTAAAAAAGAGCAGAAAGAACTGCTCTTTGAACAAATAGAAAAGTATTTACTTAGGAAGAACGGCCTTTTGAGGCTAGATCACCCCCAACTTAACACACTCCAATTCGGTCTGTTGGCGTGTTCTTTTAGTTGTGGGCATGGATTTACCAGATAAGCGTAGTTCGCGTATTCACAAAGCGGTAAATCGTTGATTGAATCGGTATAGAAATGGATTTCGGAATAAGGCTCAGGCTGATTTTCTAGCCACTGTTTTAATCGCGTGACTTTGCCTTCACGATAACTCGGGATACCGTCGATTTCAGCAGTATAACGGTTGTTTTTCTCGATTAAATCAATTCCGAGTGCGGTTGGAATATTAAGACGGCGACCAACGGCTTCCACCAAAAAAGTGACGCTGGCAGAGATGATAACCATATCTAAACCATCACGAGACAGTTGCTCAATCAGGGTTTTGGCTTGAGGGAACTGTTTAGGCAAAATATGGCTTTCAACACATTCTTCAACCAAGGCGTTTACTTCTTCAATCGGCATGTTTTCTAGTGGCTTCATGGAGAACGCTAGGTAATCTTCCATGTCCATTTTGCCTTCAGAGTACAAGGCCATTAGACGCTGATCTTCCTTAATAAATAAAGGGTCAGTCGCGATGCCTCTCTCAACCATAAACTCGTTCCAAATCATTGCGCAGTCAGCGTTTATTAGGGTTTCATCCATATCAAAAACATACAAAGGTTTGGACATGTTTAGGCTCTCACTGGTTGAATTTCGTTTAGGTTAAAGAGTAGCTCTAGTTGGCTGCCATTCGCTAGTAAGCGTTCTGAAGAGCGGTTAAGCAAGTCAACAGTGAGCTCACACTCTTCAACGTTCACTTGATAGCGAATAACATTACCTAGAAGCTGGTGGTTGGTGATCGTACCTACTTGTGGCGCTGAGATGTGGCTATCATATTGACGACCTTGCTCTTTTACATATATAGACTCTGGGCGAATCGCTACTTTCCATTCGGTATCAATGTTGAAGAGTTGCTTGGCTTTATTGGCCTCTACAAGGTTGTAGTGCCCCATGAAACCGGCCACAAACTCGTTAGCAGGATGAGTATAAATTTCTTCAGGTGTTCCTGCTTGAACAATTTCTCCTTTACTCATTAGGAAGATACGATCAGACATAATCATCGCCTCTTCTTGGTCATGAGTTACGAAGATAGTGGTGAGATTCATCTCTTTCTGAATATCTCGGATTTGCTGACGAAGGTGTTTGCGGATTTTGGCATCAAGCGCAGAAAGTGGTTCATCAAGCAATAATATGCGAGGTTTCACCACCAACGCTCGAGCGAGTGCGACACGCTGGCGCTGACCACCAGAAAGTTGATGCGGATAGTGTTTTTCTTTACCTGCCAGATCCACCAGTTTGATGACTTTAGCCACTTCACGTCGAATATCATCATTCGCAAGCTTTTTCATTTTTAAGCCAAATGCAATGTTGCCTTCGACGGTCATATTGGGAAACAGCGCATACGATTGAAAGACCATCCCAATACCACGCTCTTGCGGGACTTGATGCGTGATATCTTCTCCGTTTACCCAAATCTCGCCTCCATCGACAGGGTTAAGCCCAGCAAGGCTGCGAAGTAGTGTCGATTTACCACAACCGCTAGGGCCCAAAAGCGTAATGAATTCACCTTGCTCGATGTTAAAGTGAATGTCCTCAAATACGGTGTTATCACCAAAACGTTTAGTCAGATTTTTCGCTGTTACGTAGCTCATTGTTTGACTCCTCGGCTGAAACGACTTGCCAACCAAGTCAGTAAAAAAATAAATAGGAAGTAGGTCATCACTAAGGCAGACGTAAAGTGGCCGCTCGTCTGACGCATGTTATACAAGTAGATTTGCAGGGTTTCATAACGTGTGCCGACTAAAATATTGGCGAACACAAACTCTCCCAATAGAAATGAAAATGAAAGGAAAAGCGATGCCATCAGTCCTTTTTTGAGGTTAGGTAAAATGACCATCAAAAACGCTTTGGTTGTGCTTGCTCCTAGCAAGTGTGCAGCGTCCATTAAATCGTTAAGGTTAATTGCTTCGAAGCTATTAGAAATCGCACGATACATGAACGGTAACGCGATGGTGAAGTAAGTACCTACTAGAATCCAAGGAGTACCGATAAGGGAGATTTCACTGTCAGCATAAAGTTGAAGCAAGCCGACGGAGGACACCACTGGTGGTACAGCGAATGGTAGCAAAATCAATACGTTCATGAGCTTATCGAGCCTTGGAAAGTAGTAAAACACCACGAATATCGCTGGCAGAACTAGAATCACACTGAGGGTTAGCGAAGCAATACAAATAAACAGCGAACGCCCAAATGCTTGCAAAAAGCGTGGGTCGGTCAGCAATTTAACGTACCAATCAAAAGTGAAACCATCTGGAAGCACCGTGGCGCCCCAGCGTGATGAAAGCGAATAGACAAAGGTCGCTAAAATCGGGATGAGCATGATCCCAACAATGGAATAAACCACCGTTTTATGGAATCGAGTATTAACGTTGTTCATGACTACTTCCTACCTGCATAGCTTTTCGAAATGAGCCATTGGTTAATCAATGTGATAAAGGCAAGTAACACCATTAGAATCACCGAAATTGCAGCGGCGAGATTAGGTTCAAGGAACAGGTCTCCCGATACCAGACTCGCAATTCGAATTGTGATGACGTTATAGTTACCGGAGGTCAACGCATAAACACTCGCATATGCGCCGATTGCGTTGGCTATTAAGATAATAAAGGTACCGAATAAGGCTGGTGAGAGCACTGGCAGCGCGATTTTCGCCCAATACTGTGATGTTTTGGCTCCCAGTAGCGCAGCAGCTGCTTGCCAATCATCACTCAACGCATCGAACGCAGGGTAGAGCAACAACACCGCCAGCGGGATTTGGAAGTAGATGTAAATGGCCAGCAGACCCCATTTACCATAAAGGTCGAAATCACCGAGTAAGCCATACTGCTTGAGCAAAAGGGTAATCGCCCCATTGGTGCCCAAAATAATGATAAAAGCGAATGACAGAGGTACGCCTGCAAAGTTGCTGCTCATGTTCGTAAACGCAATCACACCGTCGCGGACTTTAGAATCGACTCTGCGTAGAGAAGAGACCAACAGAGTCGCAATGGCTAAGCCAAAAATGCTCGACCATACAGCTAACCACAAACTGTTGCCAAACGCCTGCATCATAAAGGCGGAGTCGAGCACTTCAATGTAGTTATCGAAGGCAAACTCGCCATCGTAGATAAAGCTGTTTAACAGCACCCAAATCATCGGTGCGAGTTGAAATAGGTAGAAAAACAGCGCGAAAGGCACCAACCAAATGGCTGGCTTAAAGCGCTTTAACCAAGTACTTGCCAAATTTGAGCGTGATTCGCTGGAGCTTGGGGAGAGGACTGAACTGCTCATAGTGCTAACAATTCCTGAGTGTATGGCTTCGTGTGGTCAAGGTTTAGCAATTGACAAACGGTGCCACAAATATCAGTTTGCTTAATATGACAATCTTGATGAGTAAACTTATCACCAATGACAAACAGGGGAACTTCTCGCTCTTCAGGTAAAATCCCACCGTGAGAAAGATCGTTGTTCATGCCATGATCGCTGGTCACAATGATTTGATACCCATCAGCAAGCCATTGATCGATGTAGTTGGAAAGAATAATGTCTGCACCTCGCGCACAATTGCGGTATTGGCGAGAGTCTAGGCCAAACTTATGTCCTGTATCGTCGATATTCATCGGATGGATCAGTAAGAAATCAGGTTGATAGTTGCGGCGTAAATACTCTGCGTCCAGGAACAAGGCTTCATCAGGATAATGATCCCAATGGTAAAAGCAGCCGTGCTGGATATTCAGGGTTTCATCATGCGTGAAACGATCGCGAACAGGTTCAAATGGCGCGCGATTATAAAGCTCACTTACCCAGTGGTAGGCAGCCGCAGCGGTCACTTTTCCTTGGGCTTTTGCCAAACTGAAAATGGAATCGTGTTTGGATAGACGAACGATATTGTTGTTTACGATGCCGCTTTCTAAAGGGCGAACGCCCGTTAAAATGCACTCACAAAGTGGGCGAGACATAGAGGGCAGCTCACACTGCACAGGATAAAGCGTTGCGCGAGTTTCTTGTTGGGAACGACTTTGTTCTAGAAGACCATTGAGGTAGCCCATGCAATCACGGGCTACCTGATAGTTCAGTCCATCTAGAACAACAAGGATGACCTTATTGCTCATAACGACTTACTCTTATTGCTGGTGGATTAAGACACTTTCTTGCCATTGACGTGGCAGCTTACGTGCGGACTTTTCCCAAGCTGAGAAGTCAGTCACTGGGTGAACATTGCTGTATTGGTCATTAGCAATTAGCTTGTCTTGCACTGCTTGAGGCAGTGTGATGTTGGTGCGGATTGGACGCGCATAACCTTCTGCTAAGTTGATTTGCCCTTGATCGCTGAAGATGTATTCACGAGCAAGCTTTGCTGCATTAGGGTTCTTCGCGTATTTATTGATTATGGTTGTATAACCAGAAATCACAGAGCCATCTTGAGGAATGCTCACTGTAAAGCGGTCGCGGTCAATTTTGTCGCGGTAGTTCAATGCATTGAAGTCCCACATGATCGCCACTTCCACTTCGCCTTTTTCTAGGTTGGCGATGTTCGGATCGGTAAATGAAAGACGACCTTGCTTCGCGAGTTCAGAAAAGAATTTGAGCGCAGGCTTGAGGTTGGATTCGTCCCCACCGTTGGCGAACGCTGCGGCGAGAACCGCGTTGTTTGCCTGTGCTGCTACGCCTACGTCACCTACGGTCACTTTGTAGTCGCCTTTTAATAGGTCATCCCACGTTTTTGGCGCGTCTTTTACGAGGTTATTGTTGGAGATAAAAGAAATAGTGCCAGTGTAAGCAAGTGCCCAATGACCATCTTCGTCTTTTGCCCAATCTGGGATGTCATTCCAAGTTGTTGGTTTATATGGCTGAGTGACGCCTTTTTTTACCGCTACACGTGCGAAGGCAAAGCCTACGTCACCAATGTCTGCGGTCGCGTTTTTCTTCTCAGCTTCGAATTTTGCGATTTCTTGAGCCGAGCTCATATCCGTGTCTTGGTGCTTAAGGTTGTAATTTGACTTTAAATCAGCCCAAGTGTCTTTCCAGTTTGCCCAACTGTCAGGCATACCCACACTGTAAACCGCCCCTTCTTTTTGTGCTGCTGCTACCAAAGATTCAATATCGGCTTCTTTCGCTACTGTTGGCGTAGCGAGCGTTACCGCAATGATTGCCGCTGGTGCGGTAATTGAACGACTTAGCAAAGTTTTCATTGTCTCCATCCTTCTGGACTAGGTCAGTAAGTTCGCTTTGTATGCTATGGATGGAATGTGACGATTTAGCGCAAGTAATTTGACAGTTTTGCTGATTTTATATGGCACTTATATTTCATACGTTCAGTATGTGTTCTGTTGATTAATGTCATATTTTTGTTACGTAAACGCCTTATGTTATTCGTCAAATTATCCTTGGACTAGATCAGAATGAGAGCGACAGGCACCGGACAATTTGGTACCCAATTAGGAAAAATTAGAAGCAGCTTAAAACAGCAGATTCTTTCCGGCATCATGTCGGAAGGACAAAAACTGCCGTCAGAGAGAGAGCTCAGTGAGCTGTTTTCTACAACTCGAATCACTATCAAAGATGCGTTGGTGTCTTTAGAAACTGAAGGTCTTATTTATCGAGAAGAGCGCCGGGGTTGGTATGTATCTCCTGAGCGTATCTGTTACAACCCGTTGTCTCGTTCTCACTTCCATCAGATGATTCGAGAGCAGCATCGTATTGCAGAAACTAAGTTACTCAACGTGCGAAGTGAAATGGCCGCAGGTGAGTATGCCAAATCGTTAGAGGTGGAGCGAATTACCCCAATTTATGTAATTGAACGGTTACGTTTTATTGATGGGCGAGCGGTATTGTTTGTTGAGAACGTGCTCAAAGCGGCACTGTTTGAGGGTATATTGTCTGAGAACCTCACCATGTCCCTGACGGGCATTTATCGTGAGAAGTATGGTTACGAGACAAAGCGCTCTCGTTTTGATGTGATTCCCACGTCAGCTCCTGCTCATGTCGCTAAGGCGTTGAACCTAGCTGAAGGACAACCCGTTCTGAAAATTCGGCGGGTAAACTACAAACAAGATGGGCATTTAATGGACTGCGAATTCGAGTATTGGCGTCCAGACGCAGTGATGATTCGCATTGATAGCGTAGGATAAAGCGCAGAATTAAAAAGAGCCCAATGAAGGGCTCTTTTTCGCATATTGGTTAGAGAGGCGGTTTAAACGAGGCCTTGCTCTTTCGCCATTCTGCTTGCAATGCCGGGTGCTTTCCAAATGCTTGGCAGCAAAATGAAAGACACAGGCACGGCGGTAATCACAATGAAAGACTGCAATGCAGAAATACCACCAGAGCCCATTGAGATAAGCGCAATAGCGACAATACCCATAATCAGACCCCAGAACGAGCGAATCACTGCGTTTGGTTCTGTTGAGCCCGTCATCACTACACTGATTGTGTAAGTCATCGAGTCACCCGTCGTCACGATAAATGTTGTCGTTAAGATCAGGAACAGAACCGAAATGATCATTGGGTAAGGTAATTCACCAGTAATCGCTAGCAGTGCTGCAGGCAAGTTAAAGCCTTCAAACGCAGATGAAATCAAACCAGGGTTATCAAGTTCAAACGCAAGGCCACTGCCACCAACGATACTAAACCAGAAGCAAGTAATCAGCGGTGCCGCGATGCTAATAGACATGATTAATTGGCGAATTGTACGACCACGAGAGATACGAGCAATAAAGATCGCCATCATTGGGCCATAACCGATAAACCAACCCCAGAAGAATACTGTCCACCAACTTAGCCAGCCTGTATCACCACGGTAAAGTGCCATAGGGAAGAAGTTATCCACCATACGACCAACGCCTTGCACGTAACCATCAACGATAAAGCTTGTCGGCCCGAAGAACAGGATGTAACCAATTAATAGTACAGACAAAATGATGTTGTAACGACTGACGATTTGAATACCCTTGCTCAAACCGCTCAGTGCGGAAAGGGTATACATCAGGATCGCCGCCATGATAACCATGCTTTGCGTTACGAACGTATCTGGCAGGCCAAACAATGAGTTTAGCGCGTAGCTAATTTGTAAACCTAAGAAGCCGATAGGACCGATGGTTCCTGCTGCTACTGCAATGATGCTACATGCGTCAGCAACATCACCAATCCAGCCTTTAATGGCTTTATCACCAAAAACAGGGTAAAGCAGAGTACGCGGCTTAAGAGGCAGGCCTTTATCGTAATGCAAGTGCATTAAGACAATGGAAGATAGACCACCAAGGATCGCCCAAGCTAAGAAGCCCCAGTGCATAAAAGACTGAGATAGGGCATTGATTGCGGCAGTTTTCGGTGAGGCTTCCCCGTATAGAGGCGGAGCAGTCACAAAGTGCGCGATAGGCTCAGCAGCGGCCCAGAACACACCACCACCTGCAAGTAGAGTACAGAGTACGATTGACAACCACTTAAAGTTATCAATATCAGGTTTCGCTAGACCACCTAGGCGCACATAACCAGTGCGACCAAACGCAAGAGCCAAACCAATTAGGAAATTCAGAAGAAGCAGT
Organism: Vibrio sp. Vb1980; assembly: GCF_033338615.1. Classification (NCBI taxonomy): domain Bacteria; kingdom Pseudomonadati; phylum Pseudomonadota; class Gammaproteobacteria; order Vibrionales; family Vibrionaceae; genus Vibrio; species Vibrio sp. Vb1980. The sequence continues at coordinate 91,128 of NZ_JAWOSZ010000004.1, read as the reverse complement.
ACTTGCCAGTAAGCTCCGAAATATTTAGTAGCAAAGCCGAAGCCGGTGTTAACCATTGCGGTTAGAGAGTCGGTATTCGTTAGAGCAAGTAAAACGAATAGAGTGAGGAAGCTACCACTTAACCAAAAGACAGGATTGGTGAGTTCGAGGCGCTTGAGTAAAGATGGGGGATGAATAGCAGAATAGTCAGCATCCTGAATAGGCGCTGTGTGGGAGGCGGCATTCGTCATATTTGACATAATTACTTCGCTTTTTAGGGCTATGAAGCCGTGCATTTCCCCTCACATCGTTTCAACGAAAAGTGTGAGGATGTTCAAAAAGCCGATGATGTTAACATGTCGAAGTTGCAAATATAACCTTAGATTTCGATTAATTTTTAACAGGTTAGCCAAGTTGCTGATTTTTGGGTAGAGATCAAAAGAAAGAGTTTTTACGTGAAATGCACCGCATTTCGTATGTAATTAACATTTCCCTTGTTTTTGCATGGAATTATCAGGATTACATTGAGAAAACATGTTTTTCCCAAGCTAAGGTTTAACTCAATGGCTCACTTCGAACTTAACGGGCAGTGGATGCTTACCTCGCCACAGCGTCCCGATCTTGAAATTCCAATGTTTATTCCGGGCGATAATGTGTCGGCGCTTTTACAAGCAGAGCAGATTCCAGATCCTTATTTTGCCGATAATGAAAACAAAGTTCGATGGATTGAAGAGTGTGAGTGGCATATCTCACGTGAGTTTGAAGTCGACGCGTTTACGTTGTCTGCCAAGCAAATTTGGATGACGCTAACTCGTGTCGATACATTGGCAACCTTCTATGTTAATGGTGAGCTAACACTAACTTGCAGCAACATGTTTACCCAGCAACGTGTGGATATTAAACCGCATTTAAAGCAAGGTACTAACACGATTCGGGTTGAGTTTGCTCGGGCGGATTTAGAAGGTATCGCAAGAGCAAAAAAACTGCCATTTCCTATTCCGTCGGCAATGGGCAACAACCAAATTCCACACATGAACTTGATCCGCAAAACACAATGCCATTCCGGATGGGACTGGGGCATTTGCTTGATGGTATCGGGTATTTACGACCCCATTCAAATCGACATTGTGAATGAGCTTTGGCTCAAAGGCTTCTCGACAGAGCAGCAATGGCAAGCCGATGGGAGTGTGTTTCTTGATGTAGTAGTTGAAGTGGAAACGGACAGTCAACGCCATGAAATGATGGTTGAATTTAATGGTGAGCGTCAATGTATTCAAACAAAAGGAAGTGGTCACTATCATTGCCAGTTCCACATTTTGGAGCCTCAACGCTGGTGGCCATCGGGTTATGGCGAAGCGTATCTCTATCCCATTACCATTTCTTGCAGAGAGCAAAAGTTAACGCACAACATTGGTTTGCGTCAGCTAACTCTAAATAATCAAGCTGATGAGCACGGCTCTGCAATGGAATTTATCGTCAATGGCGTACCGATTAATGCTAAAGGTGCCAACTGGATCCCTATTGACGCAATGCCGGGGCGAGAGTGCGAAACACGTTATCGCAACCTTTTGCAAAGTGCGGTTGACGCCAACATGAACATGATTCGCGTATGGGGCGGTGGTCAGTACGAGAGTGAAATCTTTTATAACCTTTGTGATGAACTTGGCTTGTTGGTGTGGCAAGACATGATGTTCGCCTGCTCGTTGTACCCATCAAACGACGAGTTTTTAAAAGAGGTAGAAGAAGAACTTAGATTCCAAATCCCTAGGCTCAAGGAGCACCCATCAATCGCACTTTGGTGTGGTGACAATGAAGTGATTGGAGCTATTGGTTGGTATGACGAATCTAAGCGCAGTAAAGTCAAATACACGGTTAACTACGATCGCCTCAACCGCATGATTGAGAAGGAGATTACCGAGCAAGATAGCACTCGCCGTTTCTGGCCAAGTTCCCCATGTAATGGTGAACTGGATTTCGGTGATGCGTGGCATGATGATAGTAAAGGCGATATGCACTTTTGGGACGTTTGGCATTCAGGAAAATCATTCAGTGCCTACCTTGACGTGAATCCTCGTTTTTGCTCTGAGTTTGGTTTTCAATCTTGGCCATCTTTTGCTGAAGTTAAGCGGTTTGTCCCTGAGCAAGACTGGAATATTACATCCCCAACTTTCGAACAACATCAGAAGAACCCTCGAGGTAATAGTATTATCACAGAGATGTTCACGCGCTATTTTCGTTTTCCCTCTGGATTCGAGAGCATGCTGTATTTAAGTCAAGTTCAGCAGGCAATCGCGATCAAAACTGCATGCGATCATTGGCGTGCCATTTCTCCAGTTTGTCGCGGCATGCTGTACTGGCAACTCAACGACAATTGGCCTGTCAGTTCTTGGTCTAGTTTGGAATACAGTGGTCGATGGAAGCAGTTGCACTACCATGCGAAGCGATTTTTTGCGCCGCAGTATTTGGTATTTTCCGAGCATACAGGCAAGTTGAGCCTACATTTGCTCAATGATGCCAAAGAGTCCGCAAGCGTCAACGCACTGCTTAAGTGGGTAGATTGGCAAGGGGAAGAAAAGCAATGTTGGAGCTTAGAACAAACAGTCATAGCAGACAGCAATACGATTTTGTGGCAGTTGGATGAATTGATCGAGAAGGATGAACTTACGTCAGGCTTCTTCTATGTTGAAGCGCAAATCGGTGAAGACAGAATAAGCAACACATGGTTTAGTACTCACGAGCTAAAAACCTTGCCGATAGCGAAAGCCAATATAGATGTCTCTATTGAAGGGAGGCGAATTACATTGATTGCGGATAAGCCTGCGTTTTTTGTTCATTTGGAGAGTGATGCTGATGGAAGGTTCAGTGACTCTAGCTTTACTCTGTTGGTCAAGGTTCCAATGACGGTTGAGTATTTAGGTGATGATGTTTCAGGTATGCAGCAGTCGTTGAGGGTATGCCACCTTAATGATTAAAGCGGGCATAGAACATCTACATGCTGGTAACTAAAAAGGGAGCGTTTGCTCCCTTTTTAGTTACCAAGTATCCGTTATTAAGCTCAGGTTGAGACAGAAGTTTATTTAAGTTTCTGATGGACCCGATAGCTAACGACAAAGCCAATGTAGAATAGTGCAGCAAGAGTAATCACTGCCGTCGCGTACGCCAGCAGGCTGTTTAACCCTAAACCAAAAGCCAAAGTGAAGGCGATACCATGAATGGCTTCCGCAGGGATTCGGTACCAAGCAGCGTAGACGGAAGATCCGAAGAGGATAAAGGTACTAAGTAAGACAATCGTGCCGCCTATAAAGCCGACCCATCTGCTGTTGTTCATGTTGCAGTCTCAGGGGTTACCGAGGTAACGTAACAAAATATTTCAGGATCGTATTATACAACCGATCATCGCGAAAAGCGCTAGAGAAATTTCGCGGATAAAACAGAGTGTTTTAATTCGAACAAAAGAATACGACCATAGCCAACTTAATACAGGAATAACAAAACATGTTGAGATTTATACAACGTCGTCGCATTAAGAAAGTGATTAAACTAATGAGTACCAGATTGGTGGTGGGATACGGCAGTCGTGAGTATTTTTCGGTTGGTCAGGTAAAGACGAGCACCAGTGAGTTAAGCGCGTGCCAACAAAAAATTGCGTTGGCATTATATGCGGATCCGCAAGATCTTGATTTGGAAAATCAACCAGAGTTGCAAGCAATACGCTCAGACGTGGCGCATGATTTCTTTTCTGGTGCCGATTATACCGCTCAAGATGTGCTTCATTTACTCGGCTCTGGTGGCTGGAAAGGTGGCCGAATGGAAGATGGAATGTCTCATCATTTTGGTATGCACAGTCGCTATTAAAAACATGCGTTAATTTTATAAATTCGATAAATATTTTTGCTGTTAAAGATTAATTAAATTTTCTTTCAATTGGGTAACAATTACCTAATTATGCACCCGAATCCCAGCGCGTCGCTGGACTGGTTGGATTGCATACCATGAAATTAATCATCAAAGGATTGGGGCTGAGTGCTCTTGTGCTCAGCATGTTTGCTCATGCAGATAGCAAAACGTTGAACGTTTATGCATGGGGTGGCTATTTGCCGGAAGCATCGTTAAAAGTGTTTGAAAAACAAGAAGGCGTTACGATTAATTATTCGACCTTTGAGAATAATGAATCAATGTACACCAAGCTAAAATTGCTAAAAGGTTCTGGTTACGATGTGGTTTTTGCTTCTGCGTACTTCATTGAAAAAATGGGTCGAGAAGGGCTGCTTTCGAAAATAGATCACGCTCAAGTGCCAAACATGCAAGACACAATGGACGGCTTACTTGGCCAAGCGCACGATCCTAAAAATGATTACTCGCTGCCTTATATTTGGGGCATTACCGGGATCAGCTACAACGAATCCATGGTTGAGCAACCAGTGACCAAATGGGCAGACTTATGGGAGTCTCAGTACGAACAACAAGTCATGCTCATTGATGACGTTCGCGATGTGTTCGGTATGGCGCTGAAGAAAAATGGCCATAGCGTGAACACAAAAGACGAAGCAGAAATCAAACAGGCTTTCGATTCTTTAGTGGCACTGAAAAATAACGTATTGCTGTACAACTCAGATGCACCTCAAGTCCCTTACGTGTCCGGTGAAACATCGGTCGGCATGCAATGGAACGGCAACGCATTCCAAGGGCAGGTTGAAATGCCTGAGCTGAAGTTCGTGATGCCGGAAGAGGGCGCGGTATTGTGGATGGACAACTTCACTATTCCGTCTGGCAGTAAAAACAAAGCATTGGCGCATAAATTTATTAACTTTATGTACCAATCAGAGAACCAAGCGGAAATCGTGACCAGTTTGGGTTATGCGTCGGCAACGAACGCTGGGCGTGACAAATTGCCAGAAGAGTTGAAAAACAACCGTACTATTTTCCCTTCATCAGAAGACATGAAAAAAGGCGAGTTTATTAATGATGTTGGCGCAGAAACGTTAGCGATTTACGAAAAGTACTGGCAACGTTTAAGAACGCAATAAGCGACGTCTTTGCCTATTGTTAGGCTTAAAATCGTTCAAGTTTGGATTCCCCTCATCACGAAAGTGGTGAGGGGAATTTTTATAGGCTTTGTACTGCGAGTGTTGCTACGCGGCACGCTTTACGAGGCAGAAGTGCTTTTTACCGCGTTGCAATAACCAGTATTGATCGAACAGTGGGAAGCTCAAACTCGGGTTATCAGCCGACATTTTTTCTCCGTTTACACTGATGGCGTTGTTGCTGATGTGTTCGCGTGCAACACGCTTTGAGCTTGCTAAGCCCGACTCAATCAACAGCTCAACCAAATCTTGTTGTGCGCTCTCAATGCTTGGTAAACCATCCAACTCCAATTGTTTTAATTCACCCAAACTCAGTTGTTGCACATTACCGCTGAATAAAGCTTGAGTGATGCGCTCGGCACTAGCTAGGCCTTCTTCGCCATGAACAAATCGCGTCATTTCCTCAGCGAGAATACGTTGTGCTTGCGGTTTACCTTGGCTTGCTTGGTCTTGCGCTTCAATGCTGGCAATTTCTTCGCAGCTCAAGAATGTGTAGTAACGCAAGAAGTGGTAAACATCGGCGTCTTCTGCGCCAAGCCAGAACTGGTAGAACGCGTAAGGAGAGGTCTTGCTAGGATCTAGCCATACTGCACCACCTTCAGTTTTGCCAAATTTGGTGCCATCGGATTTGGTGATCAGCGGCAGAGTTAAGCCAAATACTTGCTCACCATTTTGACGACGAGTTAAATCGATCCCGCTAACGATGTTCCCCCATTGGTCATTGCCACCGATTTGCAAACGGCAACCGTATTGACGGTTTAGCTCGGCAAAATCGTACGATTGCAGCAGAGCGTAGCTAAATTCGGTGAAGGAGATACCTTGGTCAGGGCGTTGCAGGCGTTGTTTTACCGATTCTCGGTTGATCATCGTATTGATCGAGAAGTGCTTACCCACATCGCGGAAGAACTCGATCACATTGATCGCTTTCATCCAGTCAGCGTTGTTTACCATGATCATCGGCTTGGCCAGTTGGTGATTCATCAACTGCTGAATTTGATTAGAAAGATCGTTAACCCAGCCTGAGACGATTTCCTCTGAGTTCAGACTGCGCTCAGTCGCTTTAAAGCTTGGGTCACCAATCATGCCCGTTGCACCGCCAATCAAGGCAACAGCTTGGTGTCCGGCATCTTGAAAGCGCTTAAGCATAATCAAAGGCACGAGGTGGCCGATATGTAAGCTGCCAGCTGTAGGATCGAAGCCGCAGTAAACGGTTTGTGGCTGTGAGAGAAGTGTCTGAATTTCTTCCAAATCGCTGGCTTGTGCAATCAAGCCGCGATCTTGTAAATCTTGCAGTAATGGTGTCGTCATTCTTTTTGTCTGTTTTAGTGGTTGTTACATTCAGACTAAAACGCGACACCTTTTCTCGATATATCCCTTAAGGGACAGTTTTTTATCTTGAATGGAGAATGAGGTGATTGAGGAAAAGCTGGAATAACTCACTCAATGAAGACACATTTAATTGCGAGTAAATTCGCTTTCGATGATTTTTGACCGTGCCTTGAACTAAGTGTAACCGCGCGGCAATTTCTTTGGTGTCAAACCCTTGAGCGAGAAGCGAAGCCACCTCTTGTTCGCGACGGGTGAGTGATTCTACGCCAAACGTTGCTAAAGCTTGCTCAATGGCTAATCGCATACTGCCAGAATAAGCACTCTGTGCAAAAACAGGCTCAGAAAAGGTAAATTCCGTTTGTTTCCAATGCTGCTGACAAAGCGACTGAATTATCGGGAAATAGGGCTTTAGCTTATTTATTTGTTGCTGAGAAAAGTATTTTCCATCAGTCATATATCCGAAGTACAGCATGACCCAACGGCCAGATTCAACTTCGACTAGCATGCTAAGCTCGTCTTTCCACCCTGTTTGATGATAGAACTGCTCGCAGTATGAGGTGAAGTCAACGCCTTTACGCGCCACGTCTTTGAGCGTAAATACGCCTTGTTGCTTTGTCTCGTTTAGTTTGAGAAAAAAAGGGTCATTTTGAAATGAGTCAGTAAGGTAGCGTTGAAAAAGTAACTCTCGCTCGTTCTCAATTGAGTCGTAGAGATAAATAGGGTGTTTACCTTCTCGGTAACCTAAAATAACTGCGCAATCAAAATGAAAAAGAGTGCGAATGACACGCATAAGTTTAGGAGTAAAGTTAGGCGTGTTAAGAGCAGAAATTGCTTCTGCTAGCAGATTATTAAAGTTATTGTCAGGCATGGGATACCGAATTGCAGGTGGTTTTGCGCAAGCATAACCAAAAGCAATCCAACGAGAAAGGGAAGTCGCCATCTTCTGGTGACTTCCATAGAGAAAGTTGCGTAAGTGCTCAGTTTTGAGGAATCATAGCCCCGTTAACTTATTGATAAGGGTGCATAACAACGGTTTTATTTAAGCAATTAGTTGCTATGCATTACTGCGAGTTAGTGAGCTCTTCATTAACCCAATATTTAGAACCAGACACGTTAGCATCGATGAGCAAACCTTTAGCGTTCAGCTGATAGACGGCGACGCCGCTGTTAAATTGTTTTGAAAGTTGCTCTGAATCTTCGCCCGCAACAGCAGAGGCTTCACTTGTGGCCTCCCATCCTTCGTTGACGAACGTATCAAAGTCTTCTTTGCTCTCAAACAGAACCACTTGTTGGTAAAATTTGCCGCCAGCCCCAAGTGCAACGCCCAAACCAAACATATTCATATAAGTGCGTTCTTCTGTTTCCTTATTCACTGCGACTCCTGACCCTGAGTTGGTGTGAAACAGCAAAGATAATTTACGAGAATCAAAGACCGCGTAGCCGTACGCGTTGTCGTAAATAGCTTTTGCCTCCGGCTTTTCATTAAATAACTTGAGCAAAGCGCTATCTGCCATTAAGTCCACGGCTTGGCGAGCTTCTTCTGGCGTATCGCCTTCCATCAGCTCATCAATTTTTTTGTCGGCAGCATCTATCCATTCTTTGCTTTTCTCGATGCTGACTTCTGTCCATTCGCCTGCGGTATTGATCGCTTCCTCGGACCAATTCGTGAAATCTTGCCACGCTTGTTTTGAAAACGCTTTGGTGTCGTCCCAAGCATCTTGGGCAGTATCAGAAACTGCGTCGCCAAGCTCAGACATTTTATTGGAAATTTCATCCCAATCGGCATAAGCAGGGGATGCCAGGAGCATCAATGTAGTAAGGAGTGCGATAGGCTTTTTCATCAAATTCTCTCTGGAGTTATCAATATACCATTCATTTTAGGTCATCAGACTTTGATAATGAAATTGACTAAATGACGAACTTGAGAGAGGAATCACGAACTGATTGTGAAATGACGTGTGAATAACAAAGCCCTCACAAGGGGAGTGTGAGGGCTAGAGTTTATCGTGTGTTACTTGCTGCTAACTTTACCGAGTTTTAACCAAGTATCGATAACCGTATCTGGGTTTAGTGATACAGAGCTAATACCTTGATCCATTAGCCATTCCGCTAGGTCGTCGTGGTCTGATGGGCCTTGACCACAAATACCAACGTATTTGCCTGCTTTTGTTGCCGCATCAATCGCCATCTGAAGCATCACCTTAACCGCTGGGTTGCGCTCATCAAATAGATGTGCGACATCGCCAGAGTCACGGTCAAGACCAAGCGTTAGCTGAGTCATGTCGTTTGAGCCAATCGAGAAGCCATCAAAGTACTTCAAGAACTCATCGGCAAGGACCGCGTTGGATGGCAGCTCGCACATCATGATGACTTTAAGACCCTGATCGCCACGGCGCAGATCAAACTTCGCTAGCAAATCAATCACTGATGCTGCTTCGCTTGGTGTACGTACAAATGGGATCATGATTTCAACGTTTTTCAGACCCATTTCGTTACGAACGCGTTTGATTGCTTGAGTTTCTAGCTCGAAGCAGTCTTCAAACACTGGAGAAATGTAACGAGACGCGCCACGGAAGCCCAGCATTGGGTTTTCTTCATGCGGTTCGTAGGCTTTACCGCCAACCAAGTTGCTGTATTCGTTAGACTTAAAGTCAGACATACGAACAATAACGCGTTTCGGCCAAAATGCCGCAGCAATGGTTGCGATACCTTCTGTCAGTTTGCTTACGTAGAAATCGATAGGATCTTTGTAACCACGAATACGCTGAGTGATTTCTGCTTTTAGCTCATCGCTTTGTGCATCAAAGTTAAGTAATGCTTTCGGGTGGATACCAATCATCTTATTGATGATGAATTCAAGACGAGCAAGACCAACACCTTCATTTGGAATTTGTGCGAAGTCAAACGCGCGATCAGGGTTACCCACGTTCATCATCACTTTTGTTGGTAGCAGTGGCAGTTCATCAACAGAAGAGCGTTTTACGTCAAACTCAAGTTCACCTTGGTAAACGTAGCCCGTTTCACCTTCAGAACAAGATACGGTCACGGTTGCACCATCGGTTAACTTGCTTGTCGCATCGCCACAGCCAACGATCGCAGGAATACCAAGCTCACGAGCGATGATGGCAGCGTGGCAAGTACGGCCACCACGGTTGGTTACGATTGCAGATGCTTTTTTCATCACTGGTTCCCAATCTGGGTCAGTCATGTCTGTAACTAGCACGTCACCTTCTTGGACTAGAGACATTTGGTCCAGAGAGTCAACCAAGCGAACCACGCCTTTACCGATGCGCTGACCGATTGCACGACCTTCAACCAAAACATCTGCTTTGTTTTGTAGTTCGTAGCGCTCAATCACATTTTGTTCCGTTTGCGAACATACGGTTTCAGGACGCGCTTGAACAATGTACAGCTTGCCATCAATGCCATCTTTTGCCCATTCAATGTCCATTGGACGCTGATAGTGCTTTTCGATGATCATTGCTTGCTTTGCGAGCTCTTTGATCTCGTCGTCGTTCAATGAGAACGTGTTGCGCTCTTCATCAGAAGTATCAACGATATCAACTTGTTTGCCGATTTCTTGGTTATCTGAGTAGATCATTTTGATCAACTTAGAACCAAATGTTTTCTTAACGATTGGGTGTTCGCCTGCTTCAAGCATTGGCTTGTGAACGTAGAACTCGTCAGGGTTTACTGCACCTTGAACGACCATCTCGCCTAGACCCCATGAAGAGGTGATGAAGACAACTTGGTCGAAACCCGATTCAGTGTCTAGTGTAAACATAACACCCGACGAGGCTTTATCTGAACGCACCATACGTTGGATACCCGCAGATAGCGAGATGCCACGGTGGTCGAACCCTTGGTGAACGCGGTAAGAAATCGCACGGTCGTTAAATAGAGAAGCGTAAACGTGCTTAGTTGCTTCTAGTACTGCGTCGATGCCTTTCACGTTCAAAAACGTTTCTTGCTGACCAGCAAAAGAAGCATCAGGTAGGTCTTCTGCCGTAGCAGATGAACGAACTGCGACTGAAAGCTCAGGATTGCCTTCGATCAGTTCTTGGTAATTTTCACGAATTTCTTGTTCAAGGTCCGCAGGGAAAGGGGCCTCTAATACCCATTGACGAATGTTTGCACCTGTCTTACGCAGAGCTTCTACATCTTCAACGTCTAGTTCATCGAGTAATTGGTGAATACGCTCATCCAAACCTTCGTGGTCAAGGAATTGGTTAAACGCGTATGAGGTTGTCGCAAAACCATTTGGTACAGAAACGCCTGCGTTTGCTAGGTTAGAAACCATTTCGCCAAGTGAAGCATTCTTACCGCCGACTTTGTCGACATCATCCATGGATAGGCCATTGAACCAGAGGGTGTTCTTTTGCATGTCTTTCTCCAGAAACATTGCAGCTTAGTAGGGGGACTTAAATCGATCTAAACAATCGCATGTTGGCTGTTATTACACGTTGACCATACATTGCTTCATTTAGATTGATATCAAAGGCAAACGATTACGTTCTGGCTGAAAAAAATTCAAAAGAATTTTTAAAGCTGTGGTGAACCTAACTGAAAGCCAAACTGATTTATTAATATTATGTGTACCATCCTACTCAAAAGATTTTGAAAAATTAAACAGAAATGCAAATAAATAACCAAAGTCGTGATGTGTTCTATGTTTCTGACGGTACGGCGATAACATGTGAGACATTAGGGCATGTTGTTCTCGGTCAATTTCCGTTCATTCCTAACGAAAAAACCTTTCCGTTTGTTGAAAGCCAGGACAAAGCTACTGACGTAGTCAAAGAAATTGAAACTTCCTACCAGCGCAATGGCGTCAAACCTCTGGTCTTTTTCTCAATTGTCGTTCCAGAAGTACGTGAAATGCTGCTTGAAGCGCCAGCATACAGTTACGATGTGTTGGAGAGTATTGTGCAGAAAGTGCAAGACGACATTCAGATGGCACCAAAGCCTAAGTTGCAGCGTTCTCGCAGTGTGGGGAAAGATTCCGACACCTATTTTGACCGTATTGCGGCTATTGAATACACATTGGCGCATGATGATGGCATCACGCTAAAAGGGTTGGAGCAAGCTGATATCATCTTACTTGGCGTATCGCGCAGCGGAAAAACGCCGACTAGCTTGTACATGGCGATGCAATTTGGTTTACGTGTTGTGAACTATCCGTTCATTGCGGAAGATGTGAAGATGATGCGTTTGTTGCCTGAATTTGAGATCCATCGTCATAAGTTGTTTGGGCTGACGATCGATCCCGAGCGCTTGACTGAAATCCGTGAGAATCGTTTGTCTGGAAGTGATTACGCTAGCACAGAGCAGTGCAAGCTGGAGCTAGACACTGTTGAGGCTTTGTTTAGAAGAGAGGCGATCCCATATATCAATACGTCCTCTCTGTCTGTTGAGGAAATTACTACGCGTATTCTGGAAAAAGCAGGAATGAAGCGTCGCTTGTTTGGCTAACAAGAGACGCTCATGTCGCTATGTGTAAGAGGAGGTGAGGTGTGTACCTCCTCTATCGAATGAACCTTAGACAGAATTAATAGTATTGGAACATCTTTTGGATGTCTTGATAGTTTTTGGTCTGAGTCAGTGACAGCATCAGTAAGATACGTGCTTTTTGTGGGTTCAATGTACCAGCGGCAACAAAGCCGTATTTTTCGTCATCAATTTCAGCATCCAAAGTGGTTGAGCCGCTAGGCGTTCGGGAGCTTCTTACAACAACAACGCCATCTTTACTCGCTTTCTCTAGCTCATCAAACACAGTGTGGTACAAGTTACCATTACCGACACCAGCACTTACGATGCCGTCAAACTTCGCATCCACAAAGGCTTTCACTGGCAAATTGGAGGCATTTGCATAGTTATAAACAATACCGACCTTAGGCAACTTAGTAAGCTTTGATACATCGAATGGGGTTTCTGTCGTATGTTTACGCTCTGGGCTTCGTTGATATTTGGCATCGCTATTATGAATGTAGCCGATAACACCAAAGTTGGGTGACTGGAAAGTGCTGACGGAGGTTGTATTGGTTTTTGTCACATCTCGCGCATCGAAAATCGTGTCATTCATTGCGACTAGCACGCCACGTCCTTCTGAATCTTCATCGGTGGCTGTTACGACTGCATTGTATAAGTTGACTGGTCCATCAGCACTCATTGCGGTGGAAGGACGCATTGCACCAACGATCACGACAGGCTTTTTGCTCTTGACGGTCAGATCAAGGAAGTAAGCGGTTTCCTCTAACGTATCCGTACCATGAGTAATGACGATGCCGTCAACATCATCTTGAGCGAGTAGCTCATTAACTCTTTTCGATAATTTTAGCCACACTTCATCATTCATATCTTGTGAACCGATACTGACCACTTGCTCTCCAGAAATATCGGCAATGTTGGTCATACTCGGCACCGCAGAAATCAATGATTCAACGCCGACTTTACCTGCTGTGTAGTTTGACTCTGTTGCAGATTGACCTGCGCCTGCTATGGTGCCGCCAGTGGCAAGAATTTTAATGTTCGGAAGATCGGATTGCGCGAAAGACAAAGAACTAAGGCACAAACCAAGGGTTATCGTACTGAGGCGGAAAAGATTTTTCGTCATGGGAATCACCTGCTGTTAGGTTGGATGTTGGGGAACTCATCTATCCTAAAAACAGCGGGTTAGATTTTTTGAGTACTAGTTCAACAAATTGCAGATGAAGATCGTGATCAACTAATCACTTAAAGAATATCAAATCAACCATTTAACCTAATTGACGTGCTTCTTTAACAAGTGAGATGTGCTAGTAACGTGCACAACGTGTTAAGCCCTATAATTTATTGATTTATAAATAAAGGAGGTAGGAGTCTCGTGATGAGGTTACTAAACATGAATTTAGCCGTGCAATTTTCCAAAGTTTACAGTGTAAAAAAAGCGGCTTTACCCCGGAACAGATAAAAGCCGCTTGCCAATGATGTGTTAATTCACATCTTATCGCATAATCATTTGTTCACGACCAGGACCCACAGACACCATTTTTACTGGTACGCCCATGAGTTCCTCAATGCGTAGAACGTATTTCTGTGCTGCTACTGGAAGCTCTTCAAACTTACGACAACCAGTGATGTCCTCGCTCCAGCTTTCCATTTTCTCGTAGATTGGTGCAAGAGAGGCAGTTTGAGGCCAGATTGGGTTTTCGTTGTGGTCGCCTTCGTAGCCAACACAGATTTTCAGATCGTTAAGGCCAGTCAAACAGTCTACTTTAGTTAGCGCAATTTCAGTTGCTGCTTGCAGTTCAACACCATTCTTAGTAGCGACTGCGTCGAAGTAGCCCATATCGCGTGGACGACCTGTAGTTGCACCGAACTCGCCTGCAAGTTCGCGGAAAGCATCTTGCTCTTCCATTGCAGTGATCAACGTACCAGTACCTACTGATGAGCTGAATGCTTTTGCAACCGCAATAACGCGCTCAGGGCGAAGTGCCGGAAGACCACTGCCGATACCCGCGTACATTGATACAACGTTAGAAGATGTTGTCCAAGGGTACTCACCGTAAACAAGGTCACGACCTGCGCCAAGCTGTGCTTCGAACAATAGTGTTTTGTCTTTCGCTTGTAGTTCTTTTAGAGGAAGCGTTACGTTGCAAATTGAATCGCGCCAAGGTGCAGACACTTCTAGCAACCAGTTCGCCATTTCTTCAGCGGTTTGTTCGAACTCGAACGTCGGGTAAAGCGCACGCAGTTGCGGCAGTTTCCAATCCATCATGAATTGAAGGCGTTCAACCAATACTTCTGGTTGCTTCAACCAACCAACAAGGATGCCTTTCTTCATTACGCGGTCACCGTAAGCAGGTGCAATACCTTGACGAGTTGAACCGTATGCTTTGTCGCCTAAACGCTGTTCTTCTAGCGTATCTTCTAGTGCGTGTAGAGGTAGACACAGTGTTGCGCGATCAGAGATGCACATATTCACTTTTACGCCCGCTTCTTCAACTTCCGCAATCTCCTGAGACAGCAACGCAGGGCTGATAACCATACCCGGACCTAATACTGCCAAACAGTCTGGGTTGAAAACGCCACTTGGTAGCTGGTGCAGCTTGAACGTACCTAGGTCGTTAACCACGGTGTGACCCGCGTTGTTACCACCTTGGAAACGAATGCTCGCAGAAGCTTGCTCTGCCAAAAAGTCAACGATGCGGCCTTTGCCTTCATCACCCCAGTTTGCACCCACAACAACGATAGACGACATAATTTAATCTCCAAAAACAGATGCAAAAATCTTAAGGTGTTCGCCATAATAAGAGAAATTAATTATACTCATTAACTTGATAAGAATCTCATATCGGAATTGGCAATGTTAGATTTGAACTGGCTGCGAACCTTCGTCACTCTTGCAGAGGTAAAACATTTCGGCAAAACAGCGACGGAACTGCACATGACACAGCCGAACGTAAGTTTGCATATCAAGCAGTTGGAGCAGGCCACGCGCACGAAATTGATTGAGCGAAACCCTGTACAGCTGACGCAGGCGGGGAAGCGTTTGTTAGCTACGGCGCAGCGGATGCTCAATGAGCTGCAAATTTGTCAGTCGGATCTCAATGCCATCAACGATCTTACGCAGGGGACGCTTTCTATTGCGGCGAGCGATATTGTTTCACGTTTACTGCTTATCAAACCATTTCAGCAATTCAAAAGTGAATATCCGGGGATCGACTTGGCATTGTTCAATACCACATCTTCTCAAGCGGTGGATTTGGTGAAAAGTGCGCGTGCCGATATCGGCTTTGTTATCGCACAAAAAGAGAGTCAACCGCTGCATTTTACGCCTCTCACGCAGATTCACTGGTGTGCGTTTGGCGATAACATTTTTGAGTGGCAAGACAATCGAAAAGAGAGCCAGACGCTGATCCTGCTAGGGCACGATACTCGAACCCGAGAGCTGATTGATGCGTCTTTACCTGAGCTAAATCTGCCTAAGCATCGCGTGATGGAAGTGGGCAGTGTGGAAGCACAAATCGACTGGGCGGAAGCGGGGTTTGGGACTGCTATTGTGCCGGATTTCTCGCTCGATCCGAGATTAAAGCTTTCTCGTGAAGTTACGCCTTTGCCAAGTTTTCCAAACACTGATTTCGGCTACATCGTGCGTCAAAATCAGGTGTTATCCAAAGCGGCAAAACAGTTGCTGGCTTGGGTTGGCGAGAATGTGTCGGTGGTTGAGGGCTAAGACGATGAAAGAAAAGGCCATGAAAGAGACGAAGATTACGATTTCGCTCCCATCCTTGATTCACCGTATTGGGGGCGACCATGCCAAGCGAGCGAAAACACTCGCAGCAGAAAAACAGTGCGATCTTAAGCGAATTAGACGATCTCGTCACTGGCAAATCTCGGGCGAGGCTTTGGATGTAAAAGCGTTTTTAGAGCTTCTCAAAAACGAAGAAGCAGAGACGATGCGATTTGCGATCAACAAAATCGAACAAGCTCTACTTGCTCACCAAGACAAATTGGAACCTTTGGACGTGAAGTTGATACGTTTGGTGAGACAAAACCCAAACATCACCTTAGCGGAGCTGATGGCTGAAACGAACTGCACGTTAGTTCAAGCTCGCACGGCACGATTTGATGCTGAGTTGCTTTAAGATCGGTTTGTGGTTTACTCACTTTATTAACAGATGTTAGGGTACCGATCAAAATCACTCACTAAGACCATTTTATTATGGATATTTGGCAGCTTCTCCTTTTTATCCCTGCTTGCTTTGCTCTAAATATGGCTCCAGGCCCAAACAATTTATTGGCAATGAATAATGCGCGTTGTTACGGCTTTAGGGCCGCGTTTACGGCTAGTTTAGGCAGAATTGCCGCTTTTTCAGCAATGATTGCGTTGTCTGCATCAGGTCTGGCTGTGATTTTGTATACGTCAGAAATGCTATTTTTGGCAATAAAGCTGGTAGGGGCGCTGTATCTACTGTGGATTGCGTTTAACCTTTGGCGTTCAGAGTCCAGCCCGATCTCTGACTTGGACAATTCGCGCAATTACGCAGGACTTGCGAAGCAAGAATTTACGCTTGCTGCTGGCAACCCGAAAGCGATACTTATTTTTACTGCATTCTTGCCGCAATTTGTTGATGCCAATGCCAACGTTCAAGAGCAGTTTTTTGCCCTTGGCTCGACGTTTTTGATATTAGAAATGGTTGCCATTTCAATCTATGCCATCTTTGGTTTGTACTTGAGGCACTGGTTTTCAAATCCAAAAATGGCGAAACGTTTCAATCGCGGATGTTCGTTGTTTTTAGCCGCATCAGGTGCGAATTTGCTACTAAGTAAGCAATAACAACACATCATCTCCGTAGATTATTTTTCTATAAAAAGAGCCGCTGATGTTACATCAGCGGCTCTTTTAGTTGATGCATCGATTATTTATTGTTACCACATCAAATCGTCAGGCACGACGAAATCTGCGTATGGATCGTCTTCTGCTGGAATGTCAGATTCTGCTTCTTTCTGTTCGATGATGACGGACTCATCACGTTGAGCAATTTTATTCGCTACTCCACGTGGAATGACAACATAGCTTTCACCAACAATTGCGATTGCCAAAATACCTTTGATCAACTGCTCGCGGATAAGTGAATCTACATAAAGAGATTTCACTAGCGTACCGTGAGTGAAGTTGTATTTGATGTCGCCATCTTTTAAGTCGATCTTGTTCATCTCAATCAATTGATTGATCTGCGCTTTGATCTCTTTATTTAATCGCTCAGCATTTTGCTGCTCGCTCAATTGTTTATCACGCTCTAACTGTTGGCGTTTATTCTCTTCAACCGCCGCTTTTACTTCGCGTGCTTGAACGCGTGATTTTTTAGAGCCTTTCTTCGCTTTCTTTAGTTTCTTTTCATTAACTAAGCCAGCTTTCAGCATTTGTTCTTGAAGGGTAAGTTTTGCCATGTTTTATCCAGTTAGTGCGCAATTTTGGGCATTTTACCCACTATTGCCACTTGTAGTAAATAATAGTGCTTCCTATGGGTCTAAAATGTTTGGTTGGCTTGTTATCTCTTTAAGGAAAGTGCAAAGCGGGCCTTCTCCAAAGCCCGCGAGCGTTACTGAAATCTAGGTGGGTTATGGCTGCCACTGTTTAGATGTGACGAGGTTATCCATCACTTTGTTTACCGCTTGATGCGCTTTGTCGACAATGGTGTCTATATCGTTACGATTCGCGATAAGCGGTGGAGCAAAACCGAGGATGTCACCATGTGGCATAGCGCGAGCGATTAAGCCTTGCTCTAAACAGGCCGCCGCGATTTGCGGGCCTACTTTCAAGTTTGGATCAAAGTGTGCTCGGCGAAGCTTGTCTGAAGAAAACTCCAACGCATGCAACAAGCCAACGCCACGAGTATCACCGACTAATGGATGATCGTTAAACGTCTCTGCCATACGTTGCTGCAAGTAAGCGCCGACTTCGGCCGCGTTTTGCACTAAGCCTTCACGTTCAATGATATCGAGGTTGCAGTTCGCGGCTGCCGCTCCCATTGGGTGACCAGAGTAGGTATAACCGTGTCCGATAGCGCCCCATTGGTCGGTGCCGTTTTCTAGCACACTCCAAACTCGTTCACCGACGATCACGCCAGACAGCGGTTGATACGCTGAGGTTAACCCTTTCGCTACCGTGATGAGATCTGGTTTCATGTCGTAGTGCAGTGAGCCAAAATCGGAGCCGAGGCGACCAAAGCCACACACCACTTCATCCGCAATCAAGAGTACATCGTATTTGTCGAGCACTTTGCGAATCGCCTGCCAGTACCCTGCTGGTGGTGGCACAATACCGCCAGTACCGAGCACTGGTTCTGCAATCATTGCTGCTACCGTTTCTGGGCCTTCTTCCAAGATCATCGCTTCGAGTTGATCTGCGCAATATTGAGAGAATTCGAGCTCAGACATACTCTCGTCTTCACGGCGATAATAATATGGCGCGATGGTGTGTTTGATACGCTCAAGTGGTAAATCAAAATGGGCGTGGAACAGCGGCAAACCTGTCATTGAACCGGACGCGATACTTGAACCATGGTAGCCGCGGTCACGCGAAATGATTTTTTTCTTCTCTGGTAGACCACGAGCATTGTTGTAATACCATACCAACTTAAGTTGAGTTTCGTTCGCGTCGCTGCCTGACATGCCGTAGTAAACTTTGCTCATGCCTTCAGGCGCCATTTTGATGATGCGATCTGACAGTGTCACGAGCGCTTCGTTCGTATGACCGACGTACGTGTGGTAGTACGCCAGTTCTTTGGCTTGCTCATAAATCGCATCGGCCATTTCGGTCCTGCCATAGCCAATGTTTACACAATACAACCCGGCAAAGCCGTCTATCAGCTCGATGCCTTCTGAATCGGTGATGCGTATTCCGCTTCCGCTCGAGATAATTCTTCCCGGAAGCTCCCCGGCCGCATACTGCTTCAGGTGGGTTGAGGCATGAAATACTCTCTGACGATCGATCTCTAAAAGTTGTTGGGTTTTGTTACTCATGATCCTTCTCCTCGAATAATTGGATATCCATATTTCGTGCCTCAACTGCCACTGACGGTTGGTAAAGCGCCTAAGCAGCAGTATTTGATTTCACTGTATTCTTCAAATCCGTGACGGCTTCCTTCTCGTCCAAGACCAGACTGTTTCACGCCGCCGAATGGGATAGGGTGCCCTGTCATTTTGACGGAGTTCACGCTCACCATGCCAAACTCCAAACCGCGCATGCAGTGCCAAATTTGGTGAATATCGTGACCATAAACATAGGCAGCTAAGCCGTACTCAGTGTCGTTGCTCATTTCAATCACGGTATCTAAGTCTTGGTAAGGCAATACGCCTGCCACAGGACAAAAATTCTCTTCGCGATACACCGCCATTTCAGGGGTTACATCGGCTAGCAATGTCGGCGCGAAGAAGTTTTCGCCTGGTACGGGCTGGTGGTATCCCGCTACCAATCGCGCGCCTTTGTCGAGCGCGTCACGCACCAAATCATGCGCTTTATCCACCGCAGTGCGATTAATAAGCGGTCCCATGGTGGTTTTTTCGTCTAAGCCATTGCCCAAAACGATGTGGCTCATTTCTTTGGCAAACGCTTCCAAAAACGCTTCGTACTTATCGTCAGGGACGAAAATACGGTTTGCGGCCAAGCAGTCTTGTCCTGCGGTTTGAAACTTCGCATCCACGGCGGCTTTGGCTGCTTGCTCGACATCCATATCTGGCAGCACGATGAAAGGGGCGTTACCACCGAGCTCCATACTGCACTTCTTCACGGTTTGTGCCGCGTCGCGTAGCAACAGTTTGCCTACTCGAGTTGAGCCTGTGAACGAGAGCGCTTTGACTTTATCGGAGTGGCACAAGGTTTGTGACACCATCACCGCATCGCCAGTGATCACGTTAAATACACCAGATGGAAAGCCAGCTCGGTCTGCTAATTCTGCCAACGCTAACGCAGAAAAAGGCGTTTCACTGGCAGGCTTAATGAGCACCGGACAGCCTATTGCTAGTGCGGCAGCGGCTTTGCGTGTGATCATGGCATTAGGAAAGTTCCAAGGCGTAATCAGTGCTGCGACACCAATTGGCTCGCGCACCGTTGATAGCTGCGCATTCGGAATATGACTTGGGATGGTTTCGCCATAACAGCGGCGTGCTTCTTCGGCAAACCAACGAACAAAGGATGCGCCGTAGTCAATCTCACCTACAGCATCACCTAGTGTTTTTCCTTGCTCCATCACCATCAAATGAGCAAGATCTTGCTTTGATTCTAGAATCAGGTCGTGCCAACGCATGAGAATTTCAGCGCGTTCTTCTGCTTGCATTTTTCGCCATTGACGAAAGGCTTGGTCGGCTTCATCAATCGCTTGATAGAGTTGTTGCTGAGATAGCTTGGTAATGTAGCCGATGACAGTACCATCCGCTGGATTATCCACCGGATGAAATTGGTCACCAGTTACCCATTTGCCATTTACGTACGCTAAACCTCTCACCAAACGTACGTCTTTCATTATCGCCATCATGTCGTGCGAGGCTTTTAATTCCTCAGCATGTAAGCTGTGCAGTGCTGTCATGAGTCCTTCTCCCAGCATCGTTGTCCATAATGAAACTGTAATGGAGAAGTGACCGAAATAATTTCTGATACCGAGGTTTAAAACGTCAGAACTTTCTTTTTAGTGCCGTTAAATATGGTGTTTTTTCTGTTCACGCCTGATACGCATTTTCCCTTTTATAACAAAGCGTTTTGGTTTACTTCGAATGTGTCCGCATCACGTTTGATTGTTTTTGTCACAATGTAAGTAAAGTAGCGCTCAATGCCCACATCTGAGTCTAACCAGTTGTCGATAAGCCGCTGATATTGGTCGATATCTTCTGACTGAATTTTAAGGATGTAATCGACACCACCGCCCGTGGCATAGCAATCAGTGACTTCTGGTGAATGTTGAACCAGTTGCTCGAAGCGTTTGAACGCTTGGGCGTTGTGTTCTTTGAGCGTAACTTCAACCATAACTGACGTTCGTTTGAACAAAATATCGGTATTTACTTTTGCTCCGTAACCTTCAATGATGCCTGCTTCTTCCAGTTTTTTGACGCGCTCCCAGCAAGGGCTCACGGATAGGTTGATGGCCTCGGCAAGGTGAGATTTGGTGATACGACCATTATCATGAAGTATTTGTAGAATTTTTACGTCGTAGCGATCGAGGCGCATTATGAGTCTCCCTGTTGAATACTAATCATTTCATAAAGGCTGATGACTGGTCGCTGTTATAAGGTGCTTTCCAGTTTGCTTCTGGTATGCCATTTGTTTTGATTTCTTTAGTTGGCTTTTCAATCAGCCTATCTCGCCGCAGTCTTCGGCTATAACTGCGATAGTGTCACCGATATTCACCATAGCAGGAAAACGACGTGCCGCGAAAATACCATTGCGCTGTGACTTGTACTCAACGGGGGCGGTACCTGTGCGCTCGGTCGAGAAGATTCTCACTAATACATCGCCCTTTTTGACGGTATCTCCAAGATCAAATAAGTATTCTGTGATGCCGTGGTGCTGGCTTTGCACATAACAACTTGCATCAGGCATATCTAATAACTTAGTTGGTTGGGTTGGTTGTTCGTAGTCACCGGGCAAGTTGCCTGAGAAGCGTAAGAAGTTGCGAATGCCACGGTCGGAATAAGCGATGGTTTCTGGAGTGCTGGTTCCGCCTCCTCTTAGTTCGGTGGTAACAAAGATTTTTCCCTGAGACTCCACGGCAGTGTCATACAGGCTGGTGGCGTCCATTTCGAGCAAGATCATGGTGTAAGGTGCGCCAAACAGTTTTGCACCTAATATGCAGGCTTCTTCTTGATCGAGATTGTCGAGACGATGGGCAGCGGCGAACGGCACGATATCTAACGTTTTACCACCTGAGTGAATGTCTAACGCAAAATCGCACTTAGGAACTAGGTAACGAGTAAAATAATCCGCAATTTTCTCGGTCACTGTGCCTATGGGGTTGCCGGGAAAGCTGCGATTTAAATTCCCTTTATCGATAAACGACGTACGTGAGGCATTTTGTACCGCAGGTAAGTTCATCATGGGTACAATAATGACACGACCTTGGATTTGATCTGCCTGAAGCGAGTTCGTCAATTTTAGCAGGCTGGTGATGCCTTCGTATTCGTCTCCGTGATTACCGCCAGTAAGCAGTGCGGTTGGTCCGTGACCATTTTTGATCACGGTGATAGGTATCATAATACTGCCCCAAGCGGAGTCGTCATGTGAATAGGGCAGCGTTAAAAAGCCGTGCTGTACACCTTCTCGGTCAAAGTCTATGGTGGCTGTGATCGAGCTTTTTTGCATATCAAGTCCTTTTAGTTCTCAGACCTGGCTCAACAGAGCTTAAGGTTTGAAAAATTAGTGTTTAACAAATAAGTGGCGTGGAAAGTCACACAATGTTTTTGCTCCATCATGGGTAATGACGATACTTTCCGTTGTTTCTAACCCCCAATCTTTGAACCACAGCCCCGGCATAAAATGGAATGTCATGCCTTCTCTCAAGATGGTTTTATCGGTGTCTCGCAAACTCATGGTTCGTTCCCCCCAATCTGGTGGGTAGCTCAAACCTATTGGGTAGCCACAACGGGCACCTTCGCGTGAGAATCCCGCTTTATCGAGAACCTGGTTTAGTGCATTGGCGATGTCGGCGCAGGTATTTCCGGGCTTTGCCACTTTCAAGCCCGCTTCAAGTCCTAGAGTTAGGGCTTCGTCGGCTCGTTTAAACTTGTCGTCAGGCTCGCCAAGAAAAATAGTGCGTGAGAGTGGGCAATGGTAACGGCGGTGCGCCCCTGCGATTTCAAAAAACGTCCCTTCGCCTTTCTTGAAGGGTCTGTCATCCCAAGTCAGGTGAGGTGCGGAAGCATCAGAACCTGATGGCAAAAGCGGCACAATCGCGGTGTAATCGCCAAAGTGGTCTTCATGCCCGAGCACGGCTTGACGGTTAATCTCGGCAACAAGGTGGTGTTTCGGTAATCCTGGTTCAATCATGTCGAACGCGACACGGTGCATGTTTTCAACAATGCGAGCGGCACGGTACATGTATGCCAGTTCTTGATCGGATTTAACGGCGCGGCACCAGTTGACTAGTCCGGTTGCATCGAGAAGTTGAGCATTCGGTAGGTGCGTAGTGAGTGATTCGTAAGCGGTGGCGCTAAAGTAATAGTTATCTTTTTCTACACCGATACGACCACGATCCCAAAGGCGCGGAGCCAGTACGGCTTCGACCAGGAAATCCATCGGGTGTAGCGGCGGATTCATTACATAATGGTCTGGATAGTAGGTGATGTTTTCTGCCGACATATACGCAGTCCTGTATGCTCCGTTGGCATCTTGGCAGCGTCCAAACCAAACGGGTTCATCAGATGGACCAACAACGACACATTGTGGCACGTAAAAAGACCACCCATCATAGCCTGTCAGCCACGCCATGTTAGAAGGGTCATGAATGATAAGGACATCCAATTCTCTTTCTTCCATCGATTGCCGAACTTTCGTTAACCGATCCTGGAACTCATCCAGTGTAAAATGCAAAGCAACGCCTCTCATATTTTCTCCTTGTTAGAAATCCGACGCCTTATGGGCCTTCGGAGACGCTGAGGTATTTCTACCTTCTACCAGCTAGCCAGATCTGCGTTAAAAAATGATTGCAATTTACCTCTGGGGTTGTATTTGGATTAAACGATGCTGTTTAACATGTTTGTTTAACATGTTTGTTTAACCCATACATTTCATGTCAATCATTACAATTGTGGTTTATTTTTGTGCATTTCACCTCGTTTTGTGAGTTAAAGTTCGCCATTTGTTAAATGGAAGTTACAATGAGCGTTAAAAATGAATCAATTAAAATATTGTGTCATGACAATTTCTTTGAACCCGATCATTCGGCCAGGCACCGCTAAATACATCTCCATTGGTAACTATCTTGTCGAATGTGTCCGCAGTGGTTATCTAAAACCGGGGACTCGATTACCCACACATCGTGAGTTTGCAGAGCAAATTGGCGTCAGCGTACAAACGGTGAGCCATGCATATGGTTATGCAGAGAAAAAAGGGGCGATCGAGTCTTGGGTTGGGAATGGTACTTTTGTCAAATCAGGTTTTGTGGATGAAAGTACGGACACGGAGTTCATGCTGACACAAGAGATGAAAGAAACGCCGGATGAAATTGATATGTCGATTGCACATCCAGTGGTGACCGATCGCCACATTACGCTTTTTAATCAGGCGTTAATGGAGATTGCTGGGCAAACAAACAATCGTGGTTTGATCAGTAAAGCAAAGCCGGTAACAGGTCAGCCTCATCATATTGAGTCAGGAGCACGATTTCTAAGTAGCCAAGGGCTGGATGTGGGTGCCGATCAAATATTACTCACAAATGGTGCATGCCATGGTTTAACGTTGGCTTTAAGCACAGTTGTTGAACACGGTGATGTAGTTGCTTGTGGTCACTTGGTTGATCATGGCTTGATCTCTCGCTCGAGAATGCTTGGATTTAAGTTGCAACCACTTGAAATGGATGAGTTTGGTATAACGCCGGATGCATTTGAATGGGCATGTAAACACAAACCAATCAAGGTATTGTGTTGCACACCGAGCATGGCTAACCCGACTAGTGCGCATATGGATGTTGAACGCCGAGAGGCGATAGCGAATATTGCGCAGCAATACGACATCTATGTCATTGAAGATGACGTGTATGGAGCACTAGAACCTAACCGTGTCCCACCCCTTGCCACATTGTTACCCGAACAAGCTTTCTATGTCACCAGTTTAACCAAAGTTGTAGCGCCAGGCATGCGCACTGGCTATCTGACGGTCCCACGTCATTTTTTGCAGCACGCGATTGGTCGTTTAGCGGCAACGAGTTGGTCTGCGACTCCATTACCATTTGAAGTCGCTCATTTGTGGATCGAAAACGGTACGTTAAATCGACTTATTCGCTTTCAAGTCAATGAGTTTGCTAAGCGACAGCGAATAGCAAAAGCCGCTTTAGAAGGGCATGTTTATAGCTCGCACCCGAATGGACAGCATATTTGGTTGAGACTACCCGAGCAGTGGAATAGCGATGACCTGGTTGCTTCGGCTAAGCGTTCAGGGGTGCAGATCACTGGATATAAACCGTTTGTTCTCGATACAAATCAGCCAATGCCTTACGTGCGAATCAGTTTGGGAGCAGAAACAAACCGAGGCTACATCAAACACGGGTTATCTGTGATTGCTGAAATTCTCGATACCAACCCTCCCACCTCACACTTTTTGGTCTGAGCGATAGGTTATTTATGCTTTTATCTGATGGGCTTAAACGTTTGTAACTGAGTTTTTTCTTGTCGCCATTGTCTCGGCGATTTCCCCGTCCAACGGCGAAAGTGGCGGCTGAAGACCGCAGTTTCTGCATAGCCCAGTTGCAACGCGATATCGGTAATACTCTGAATATTCTCATGCAATCGCTGTTCGGCGAAATCCTGACGCACTTGTTGTAAAAGCTGCCGATAATTTGTGCCCTGTTGTTTCAGCTTGTTTTGCAGCATTCTCGGATGCAGGTCTAATGCTCTTGCAACGCGCTCAACGCTGCGTTCTCCGGTTGAGAGCAGACGGCCAATCATGTTTGCTGCTTGGTCACTGAGATTGTTGGGGTAACGGGTTTGCAGCTCTTTGAAGTGCTGTTGAAAATGGCGCTCTAGTGCGTCTTCATCTTGGTGGTTCTTAGCGTTAAGCAGAGTCGCTTTAAGTAGGATACCGTCAAACTTATCACCGAAACGCAGTTTGTTCTGCTGGGCAAATTCGCTCTGTTCTGTCTCGAAGCTCGCGTGTTGGGTGAGGTGTAAACAGAAGTGACTTGCTTCAATATCAAGTAAGCTCGCAACAAACATGGCTAAGTGCGACACACTGAGCTGCATCAGCTGTGCTATACCTCGTTCGCTGTGCACATCAATATTGAGCGACAACCGTACCCAATCATCTTGTGGCGTCATGTTGAGAGTGACCCCTGACGAATGCAGATAGAGAAAATCATTCACCCGCGCCAAGGCTTCACCGACCGTTTGCGCCCGGGAAACCAGCATTGGCAAGTCTCCCAAGCTCTGTAGGTTTTGACGCTCGGAGAGCAACACGCCAAACAGCGGTTGCTGACAACGAGCAGCCGCTTCCTCCAGCAATTCAGCCAGCCTAGGGTAGGCGAGATACGTATCGGGATTGCGAAACTGCGCCGCAGACAGGCCAACAGCGGCCATTATCTCTTGCGGATTCTGACCTAATTCTGAAACCAAGCTATCAAATTTATCAGCAGCGCCACTTCGTACGATATACATGTCTCGATTTTAAAATGTTAACAGGTTGTAAATCGCAATGTATCAAATTTACTTCGTAAAAGGTCAAGTGAGTGCCAGTGAGTTGATCTAAGTTACATTTCGATAACAACAACGCATGGATGAGAAGCAGTATGGAACTTATCAATAAAACTGCCATTGTGACTGGGGCAGCTGGTGGAATTGGCCAAGCCATCATTGCAAAGCTGAGAGAGCAAGGAGCCAAAGTGCTTGCTGTCGATATTTCAGAACAATCATTGCAAATGTACACAAGTTTTGACCCAAAGCAGTTGGGAACCTTTGTCGCGGACGTCACCGATTACCAACAAGTTGAAGCTATGGTGAAGTGCGCGGTTGAACAGTTTGGCTCGCTTGACATCATGGTCAACAACGCGGGCATCGGTGCACCGAAACCTCTGCTTGACCACGACCCAATTGCCGATTTTGAGCCGATCTCTAAGGTCAACCAAAATGGCGTTTACTACGGCATTCTTGCCTCTGGAAGACAATTCCAAGCGCAAGGCACGCCGGGCGTGATCCTCAATACTTCTTCTGTTTACGCACGAATGGCGTCTGAGATGACCTTTACCTACAACGTCAGTAAAGCCGCAGTCGATATGATGACCAAATGCGCCGCATTAGAACTCGCACCATTGGGTATTCGTGTTTGCGCTGTCGCTCCGGGACGCGTTGATACTCCGATGTTAAGGCAATACGAAGAGATTGGCCTGTGGGGCCACATCCGCAAAGAACAGATGCGTCAAAACTTCACACAACCAGAAGAGATTGCTGATGTGGTGGCGTTTCTGGTCAGCGAGAAAGCCAACTGTATCAACGGTTGTACCATCAGCGCATCTGACGGTTTCGAGAATTTTAAGTACCCACTTATGGGATAGGCGAGTACGCCACATTACAGCAATAGCGAGGATGTAAGTTATGTCATTACCAGAAGTTATTCAGCACCAAGATTTCTTATTAACTCTTAATACCAATGAGGAGTCGCTCATCAAAGACGCGCTACCGGGTGTGGATGTTTACCCGTTGTTTCTTGACCCAGAAAACGGTACTTGGGTGATTCGTGCCAAATTCAAACCGGGTATCACTCTGCCTAAGCACTTCCACACTGGTGTGGTGCATTTCTATACGCTGAGTGGCGCTTGGCACTACATTGAATACCCAGCTCAAGTCCAAACCGCTGGCAGCTACTTATATGAGCCGGGCGGTTCGATTCATACCTTCCACTGCCCTGAAAGCTCAGGCGGTGCCGACGGTTTTATGGTGATCACTGGTGCAAACATTAACTTTGACGAAGAAGGTAACTTCATCAATATCATGGATGCGGGTTGGATTGAGCAAGTTGTTATTGCAACAGCGAAAGCACAAGGCTTCACTGCGCGCTACATCAAACCGGGTGCGATTGCTGGCCTAAGCGATGAGCTAGCGGAGTAACCCCATGCAACAGATGAACAGTATCATAATGCAGGATGGTAGTGTCCGCCTGAAGCAAGTCGAAATCCCCAAACCTGCAGCGGGACAAGTGTTGGTTCGTAGTCTAGCTTGTGGCATTTGTGGCTCCGACCTTCACATTACTCGACACGCGGATGAGGTATTTGATGTATTCCACCAGCTCGGGTTGATGCCTGATGAAGCCGGTGAGCACGCTCAAGTGATGTTGGGGCATGAGTTCTGCGCGGAAATTATCGAATACGGTGCCGATACGCAGCAAACGTTGTCCGTTGGTAGCCGAGTCACCTCAGTGCCGATGTTGCTCAGTCAAAATGGCGCGGGCGTTGGTGTTACTCCGGGTACTTATGGCGCTTACTCTGAGTATTTCCTGCTTGATGAAGCGTTATTGCTACCTGTGCCAGACGGAATGCCGTCTGAGGCGGCGGCATTAACCGAACCACTAGCGGTCGGTTTGCACGCGGTCAACCGCAGTGAAATCGAAACGGAAGAAACAGCGCTGGTTGTCGGTTGCGGCCCTATAGGGCTGGCGGTGATTGCTGCACTGAAACAACGTGGCGTCAGCAATATTCTTGCGGTCGATCTTCAGGAAGAAAAGCTGCAACTTGCCAGCGAGTTTGGCGCAAATCGATTGATCAACCCGACCAAGGAAGACGAGATCGCCGTCGGGGCACAGTACGCGATGAATTCACGCTTGGTCATTTATGAGTGTGTTGGCAAGCATACCTTGATTGACGATTTTCTGCGCCGCGCTCCTGCCCGAGCGCGAATCGTCATCTCGGGTATCCATACGACACCCGCAATCATTAACTACGCGTACGCGACGGTAAAAGAGCTCGACTTGAGATTCTCTTACTACTACCAACCGCACGAGTTTGAGCAATGCCTACAAGCGATTGCCGAACATAAGTTGCCTTGGCAGAAAATGCTCACTGCCAAAGTAGGGATCGATGGTGTGGAAGATGCGTTTAGACAGTTAATGACTCCCAATGACCACATCAAAGTGGTTATCGAACCTTGGCGCAGCGGCGCGTTAGAAGTGATTTAACTCTTAGCCAGATTAAGCTAGCTAAAACCAATTTTAGTTTGGTGACAGCCCCAACCGTAGCAGCTAGGTTGGGGCTTTTTTGTTAGGCCTGTTCTGCGCATTCCTGTTGCAGAGCAGGGTAATCGGTGTAGCCTCGTTCGTTTCCGCCAAACAACGTTGAGCCATCGAGTTCTGCCAACGGATGGTGATGTTGCAAGCGAGAGACTAAGTCTGGGTTTGCTACGAATGGCCGTCCGAATGCGACAAGATCCGCGTAGCCTTTCTCTAATACTTCGTTTGCTCGTTGAGGATCGTAGCGACCGGCAACAATAATAGCGTTGCGAAAGCGCTTTCTAAGTTCGATTCGAAACGTCTCAGGAATCGTTGGTGCATCGGCCCAATCGGCCTCGGACAAGTGCAAGTAGGCAATGTGGCGCTCCTGTAGCTGTTTTGATGCTTCCAAGATTGTTGGAACGATATCTGGGCAGTCCATATCTTTAAACGTAATGAATGGTGCCAGTCTCACTCCAACTCGATGCGCACCAATAGCGGCGATAACTGCATCCACTACTTCGATAAGAAAACGGATACGATTTTCTCGTGAACCGCCGTAGTTGTCTATTCGATGGTTTGAGTTGGTTCTTAAGAACTGATCGATCAGATACCCATTCCCGCCGTGGATTTCTACACCATCAAAACCCGATTCAATAGCGCGTTTGGCTGCGTTCGCGAAATCACCGACAACTCGGTTGATATCCGCTTGTGTCATGGCGCGTGGCTCAACACAATCGACCATATTGCCGTTGCCTTGTTCATCTGCAATCCAAACTTGCGTCTCTACCGGAGCGAGCGCAGATGGCGCGATAGGCTGTTCACCATTTTGGAATGTTGGGTGAGACACTCTGCCCACATGCCATAGCTGACAAAACATCGCTGCGCCTTGTGATTTGACCGCTTGGGTCACACCCTGCCAGCCCGCCACTTGCGCATCGGTGTAAACGCCAGGGGTGAACGAGTAGCCTTGAGAATCGTCCGAAATTTGTGTGGCTTCGGAAATGATCAGCCCGGCAGAAGCGCGCTGTTGATAATACGTTGCCATCATCTCATTCGGGATGTTGCCCGGCTGAGTGGTGCGTGCGCGAGTCATTGGTGCCATGACAATACGGTTTTGTAGTGACAACGATTTCAGTTGAGCTGGTTCAAACAGCTTATTTGTTCTTTGTTTCATGTTGCGCTCCTCAGATAAGCACTGGCACGTTGGTCGCTTTACGAGCGGTTGCCATCCAGTGAAGTACGGTTGGATCCCATTGCACTTCGGAAGCACTGAAGAAACCGCGCAAAATGGAGAACATAATGGCTTGATCAACCAGTGATGTTTGCTTTTCTGAACTTAGGTTGAGCAAGGGTTTGGTTTGTTCTATCAAGGCGGCGACTTCTTTCGCAATCGCAGGTGTATCGTTAATCAAAGCTTCAAAATTTAACGCTTCGGTTTCTTTTTTTGCACGCCATGCTTGTTTCGCGGTTTCTGTTGCAAATTCCGGTAACGTCATGTTTGACCAACGCGGATACCCGACTTTTTGTAGCGGTAAAAACGCTTGTTTTTGCCAGTCTAAAACCGGTGTTGAGGGTTGGCTGCTTTCATTGGAAGATGCCAATTCAAGGAAGTAGTTGATGATGTCTAAGCTTTCCGCCATGGCTTCACCATCGTCTTTGATCAAAAGAGGAACTTGTTTGGCGCCGATGATGTTTGTGGTGGTGCTCTCGTCGTCATAAGCAATGTTGACGACGTCGAGCTGAATATTCAGCATGCCTGCAACAAAACGGACGCGGGCGCTAAAGGGGCAATGTTCATAAATGTACAGTTTCATGTTTTGTTTCCTATCTCTGGCTGGGCAGGGCGTGTTGTTGTGCGTTGTACAGCGTTACGGCGTTTAACTTTGCCCTGTCACATAACGTTCTGGGTCTAAACAATGTCGATAGGGTCAGTATATGGATTCGATTTAATTTGATAATTGGGTAATATCTGAATTGATTATTCAGTTTTTCCAAACAACAAGGGCGCGAAGATGGATAAGTTTTCGGATATGACGTTGTTTGTCAGCATCGTTAAACATCAAGGTCTGGCAGCGGCGGGAAGGGAGTTAGGTTTGTCTCCGGCGACGGTAACGGCAAGGCTGCAAGCGATAGAAGAACGCTATGGCGTAAAGCTGCTCAACCGAAGCACACGCCACGTATCACTGACAGACGCAGGGGCAATGTACCATCAAGCTTGTCTGAACATCATTGATAGCGTGAAAGAGACGGAAAACTTACTGCAAACGGGTATTTCGGAAGTGCGCGGAACGTTGAAAATTTCAGCTCCACGAGATATTGGCAAACAAATTATTTCGCCGATGGTGTCGGCTTTTTCTGAGCAATATCCGGATGTGACGCCTTATCTTTATCTTAATGATAATTTATCGAACTTGGCTGAATCGGGGCTCGATTTAGTGATTCGTTACGGTGAGTTAGCGGACAGCAATCTCATTTCGCGCAAGCTGGCGTCGAGTCAACGTGTGCTGTGCGCGTCACCTGATTATTTGTCGAAGCAAGGTATCCCAAACTGCCCACAAGATCTCGCGGACCATCGCTGCTTAGCCATGGTGCGCAGCAATGAAGAATTAAAAACGTGGCACTTTAAAGATGAAGAGTCTCACCAATCGATCACGGTCACGCCAAAGCGATTTTCTGATGATGGTGAAGTGATTCGACAATGGGCGTTGGACGGTGCGGGGATTGCGTTGAAATCGATTTTAGATATTCAGCAAGACCTCAAAAAACAACGTTTAGTAACGGTTTTGGATGGGTATATGAAAAACTTCAGCGCCTTTTCGCAAGGCGCTGAAGCGGATCTACATGTCATTTATCAAAGCCGCCAATATCAACCGAAAAGAGTTCGCCTGTTTTTGGACTTTCTAATTGAGCAATTTAGCGCGCTGAGTGATACCAGCAATCAGATCTAGATGCGATTCCGAGGTTTCTCGGCGGTGGCGATAAATCCCGACGGTGCCAGGGTTTGGTTCGTTTTCCATGGTTAAGCATCGTAAGCCAAAGGATTCCAAATACGGTTTGAGGTGGCCGGTATAAGACATCACCGCGACGCTTTCTTTCAGTACATCAATGCTGGCGAGCAGAGAATCCACTTCGTAAGTCGGTCTGTCATCCAGTTGCTGCCTTTCGCGTTCATTTTGCTTCGGGATTGGGTTATCGATGACGTGAGCGAATTTCTTAGCGTCATAAGTGACCGAAAGAGCGGGGTATTCGTGCAGCATATCTTCGGTGACGGTTTTCCCTAGAAGTGGGTGGTTTGGGGAAACAAAATAGGCATCAACCGTTTGAAATAGTGGAATAAACGTAACATCGCATTTAGACGACAAGCCGACAATCTCGTGGCCGATGAAGAATTCAATCTGTTCGTTGATTAATGAATCCATCAAGCCTAAGTGGTTGCCAAATTCGACGTGCGTAGATGCTGATGGCTGCTCGGTCAGATGTTCATTGAGTGCTTGTTTGACGAACAGCGGCCACCACGCATCGCCAGTACCCATTTTAATTTTTCCGACTTGGTACTGTTTCCGTTCATCAATGCTTTGCATCATTTGGTTGTATTCATGCTGCATCGCGTTGCTATGGCGATAGAGGATGCGTCCGTATTCGGTCAACACCATGCCATTAGGATGGCGTTCAAACAGCGTTACGCCGAGATTCTCTTCCAGCTTCTTTAAATTGCTTGTTACCGTTGGCTGGCTTAACCCTGCCATTCTTGCCGCAGCGCTGATGCTTTGGCAGCGTGCAACCAGTAAAAATTGCTGCAGAGATTTGTCCATTTTCTTTCCCCTCTAAGAACGAGGGGTATTTTGCACAATTTCATTTATAAATCACAAATCTGTAATCTCATTTGATTGAAATTATGCGCATTTCATAGATCTACATCACTGTTGGGGTTTGACGTATAGATGTTATCTATAGCTCGCTCCTGACTTCCTATTTTCCCCTCAAAAAGGTGTTCTTTAGACTGTCGCCAAAACAACAATCTAAGGGATGAACATGAAACCGAGTTTTATTGCGCTTGCTGTCGCGTCTTGTATTGGTCTTGCTGGATGTGGGTCAGATTCCTCTGATGCGCCTGTGCCGGTCGACAAACCAATTATTTCAGCCGACTTATATTTACGTGGTTTAAATGGGGATTGGGGCACGGCAGAGCATGCCAAGCTAAACTATTTGGGTAATAACGAGTACGAAACCGTACTGCGCGTCGCTCGAGGTAGCAATCAGTTCAAGATTGCTGATCCGGGTTGGCAGATCCAATACACCTATTTTGAGGAGCCCGCGGCGTTCGATAAAGCTCAGGAGTACCTGCCAAAACCAGACACGAATGAAGCGTGTATGAACGGTGATTGCAACTCTGAGATCACGTTTGAAGACAAAGGGTATTACAAGTTTTCTGTGAGCTTTGCCGATGAAAGTCGCGCGACAATGACTGTGACGAAAGCAACGCAAGAAGAAGCGGAAAAATACTACTCTGATGCGATTCTCGACCCTGCAATGGTGCATGAAGGGCATCAGAATAAAGAAGTGAAACTGTTCGCCAATTACGATGACTCGAGTGATACCGTGATTTTTTCGGTGAAAGATCCTAAAGCTGAGCTGCGTGAATTTGGTATTTCAACGACGACAGAATTGCGTGATGCGCTCGACCAAGGCTTAGTGATCAATGAACAAACAGGGCCGCGAGTGGTGTCGGGCGATGTCGCGTTTGACGCGTTGTTTGCGTTGACGATGAAAGAGCTAGACCAGCTTGCCGTTTCTGAAATCAAAGACGGCAATTACAACTACAACAACCCAATCAAAGCGGAAGTTTTTGAGACGGGCGCGAAGTGGCATTACGTATGGACGCGTGATTTGGCGTACGCAGCAGACCTTTCGCTTGCATTGATGAATCCAACTCGCGTGCAAAATGGTTTGAATTTCAAATTGT
Source organism: Vibrio sp. Vb1980 (assembly GCF_033338615.1). Classification (NCBI taxonomy): domain Bacteria; kingdom Pseudomonadati; phylum Pseudomonadota; class Gammaproteobacteria; order Vibrionales; family Vibrionaceae; genus Vibrio; species Vibrio sp. Vb1980. The sequence continues at coordinate 57,392 of NZ_JAWOSZ010000004.1, read as the reverse complement.
CCGCCTTCCGCGATACGACCGATCAGCAATACGATGGCGAGCAGATTGTGCAAGACACGGGCACTGGCGGTAGCTGGCCAATCAGTACCGACCGCACGACTTGGGCGCTTGGTGCAGAACGCTTACTTTCGGCATTGGATGGGGAAGAGTACAACCAATTTGCCGAGCGCGCTTACAAAGCGATCAGTAATACACTTGAAGCCGATCGCCTGGCGGCTTTTGATGCGAAATCTGGTTTATACACTGGTGAGCAATCATTCCTTGATTGGCGTGAGCAAACTTACTCAACGTGGACGCCAAACGATGTCAACGCGATTGGTAACAGCAAAGCGTTATCGACAAACGTGGTTCACTACCGCGCGATTCAGATCGCGGCTAAGTTGGCAGAGAAGTACGATTCAACCAACGCGGTCAAATACACCGAGTGGGCTGCACAGCTAAAAACCGCTATCAACGATCAGTTTTGGAATGCTGCACGCGGTATGTACGTGAGTTATTTGTTTGATAATGGCAAAGACATCGCGGTCGACAAATATGACATGTTGGGCGAAGCACTGGCGATCATCAGTGGTGTGGCAAGTGATGCGCAGGCGAAACAAATCATGGCCAATTACCCACACAGTGAGTTTGGCGTGCCGGTTTACTTCCCTCAACAACCGGACGTGCCTGTGTACCATAACCGCGCAATTTGGCCATTTGTTACCGCGTACAGCTTGCGCGCCGCGCATCAAACACAAAACGTGGCTGCGGCGAACAATGCGATTCAATCGTTGGTTCGTGGTACGGCAACCAACTTATCCAACATGGAAAACTTAGAGTGGCTTTCTGGTAAGTCATTCATCATCCATAGTGATCATGGTGAAGATCCAAGCATGGATGGCCCAGTGATTAACTCTCAGCGTCAGCTTTGGTCTGTGGGTGGCTACTTGAACATGGTGGTAGAGACCCTATTTGGCATCCATACCGAAACAGGTAAGTTGGAAGTGAAGCCATTTATCACAAGTTGGGTGCGCAATAAGTTGTTGGCTCAGTCTGAACAAATCACGTTGGAAAACTTTGCCTTTAAAGGAAAGAACTACTCGGTAACCATTGATTTGCCTGAAGTAAGCAAAGATGAAACAGGTTACTACCCAGTTGAAAATGTCACGATGGACGAAGAGGGGCATTTCCACGTGACACTGGGCGCGCTTGTGAATGTAGATAGCAGCATTACTTTAGTTTCTGGGGTGAAACCGTATGTGAGTGAAGACAGTCGCGTTTATTCTCCGCAAGAGCCAACATTGGTGGTAAAAAGCGTTGATAATTCGGTTTCGATTGACGTGACGAGCAAGTACAACGTGAACTTGTATCGCAATGGCGAGCTGATTCAAAAGAACGTGATTGCTCAATCTTATTCCGATACGCCAACAGGTTTTGCTTGTTATTTGGCTGAAAGCATTAACGATAAAGGCTTCCGTTCTAACCCAAGCCAACCGGTTTGTGTCGGTGAAGAGATCCGCATCAAACTTGATGGCGAATATCAGCCACTCAAAGACAATGTCTCAGTGGTTACGGTGAGCAAAGACAGTGGCATCGTAAAAGGTGCAGAGTCGTTTACAGCTCCTGTAACGGGCACTTACCAGTTCGATGCTTGGTACAACAATAACCTAGGACAACTTAATACTGGCATCACGAACACCGTGAAATTGTTAGAGGTATTGGATGATGCAGGTAAGGTGGTTGGCCAAGGTTACTTGCAGATGGGCCATATTGGTGAAAACCAAGGTATGCGTTACTCAACGCCAATTGAAGTGGCGTTGGAGCAGGGGGAAACCTATCAGATCGCGCTGAAGGACCACTTCAATATGAGTTACCTCACATCGAATGAAACCTACATCTACGCTGGTGGTATTGAGGGTGAAAAGAACGAAGCACAAATCGCAGATATTCGAATCACACCTTTAATGTAGGCTGTTTTAACAAAGCTGTGTTTTAGAAAACTGTGTTCTAAGAAAGACAAAGCCGCTGAGATTATCAGCGGCTTTGTTGTATTTGCTATCGGTGGCCGTTTACAGATTAGTTTGCAGCCTGCGGACGAGGTTTACGGCGCTGACCTGACGGTTTGTTTCCTGCAGGCTTAGCATTGTTTGGCTTGCGGTTACCAGACGGTTTACCAGCGTTGCCACTCTTATTACCGTTTGGTTTATTTCCACTCGGTTTATTGCCATTTGGCTTGTTGCCGTTAGGTTTACGGTCATCTGGTTTACTGTTTGCACGACCTTGGCCTTCACGGTTGCCTTTAGGCTTGCCCGCACCGCCTTGGTTGGTGCTGTTTTTGTTGCCGTTGTTACCACCGTTGAAGCGACGTTTAGGTTTGTTTGCACCATTGCCTGCTTTCTTTTCGGCTGCTGGGGCGTTTTCACTTGCAGCATTTGGCGCTTTTGGTTTTTTCGGCTTCTTAGGTTTTTTCGGTTTGATTGGGCGAGTATCCAGTTTAGATTCTGGCACCACATTGGTTGGCGCAAAACCTTCCAACTCTTTACGTGGTAGTACTTCTTGAATCAAACGTTCAATCGCAAACAACTCAGATGCTTCTAGCGCACACACCAGTGAAATCGCTTTACCTACTTCGCCCGCGCGACCAGTACGACCAATACGGTGAACGTAGTCTTCTGCCACTTTCGGTAGCTCAAAGTTCACCACTTGCGGTAATTGCGGAATATCAATACCGCGCGCAGCAATGTCCGTCGCGACCAAAACACGAATTTCACCCGATTTGAAATCCGCCAGTGCTTTGGTACGTGCGCCTTGGCTCTTGTTGCCGTGGATGGCAGCAGCCGGTAGATTTTGTTCGATCAGGAACTTCGCTAGACGGTTTGCGCCGTGTTTCGTTTTCGTAAACACCAGCACTTGCTTCCAATCGCCGTCTTTGATCAATTTAACCAACATCGGTGCTTTTTTCTTCACGTCTGCTGGGTAGATGCTTTGCTCAACCGTTCTCGCCGTCGAGTTTGCCGGGTTCACTGAAATCTCAACCGGGTTGTTCACCAAGCCTTTCGCAAGATCGCGGATCTCATCCGAGAAAGTCGCCGAGAACAGTAGGTTCTGACGTTGTTTTGGTAGCAGAGCTAGGATCTTACGAATGTCACGGATAAAGCCCATATCCAACATGCGGTCAGCTTCATCCAGTACCAGAACTTCTAGTTGGTCGAACTTCACTGCATTTTGGTTGTACAAATCCATCAGGCGGCCTGGTGTTGCTACCAACACATCCGCACCTTTGCGAAGACGCAGCATTTGCGGGTTGATCTTCACACCACCAAAAACAACCGCACTGCTTAGTGGAAGATGACGGCCGTACATAAACACGTTTTCTTGCACCTGAGCCGCAAGTTCACGCGTTGGCGTCAGGATAAGTCCACGAACTTGGTTAGCACGAACGCGAGGGCCGTTCGATAAACGCTCAAGAATCGGTAGCGTAAAGCCTGCAGTTTTACCTGTACCAGTCTGCGCTGCTGCCATTACGTCTTTCCCTTCCAAAATAGCAGGAATTGCTTTTGCCTGAATTGGCGAAGGGGTGTCGTAGCCTTTCTCTTGAATAGCTTTAAGGATTGGAGCAGATAGACCTAACGAGGTAAAACCCATATGTATGATTCTCAATTGTAGAGTTAGATAACAACGCGCCGAAAACAAATCGGTGCGAAAAGTGCGACATTCTGAGGCTTTTACGCGCAGGCTTCAACTAATTCCGTCATGGATAAATATTTGAACTGGATCTCATTTCTTTTTGGCAGGCAAAACTGATAACTGGTTTGGTCGATCGATTGAATGGTTTTACGTTGGCGATGCCCATTCTTACATCGTTATCACGGCATGCAGTTTTAGTTTATCAAATGCTGTTCGGAGTGTGGGGGAGGCTTGCTCCTTTCATTACTCCGCTTTTGCATGCGTTAAAAACGCACTCGTCAATTGCTGAAAGAGCGAATCTACCGATGGGCGGTCGGATACATGATGGAAGAGCGGTGTGTGGACATCACCACGAATATCATCGTCATGACCACAAAACTGATTACACATTCGTACTGGTTCGACAATCTTCTCGACGTCGGCATCAATCAGAATGCATGCTTGTGATAACACCACTTGCCCACCGCCTTTTTTCAGTAAAACGCGCTGCGCGGTTCCCACGACTTTTTGCCCGCCAATGTTGAGGTTGTACTCGCCATCGCAGTAGGAATAAGGCGTAGCATGAACATCCACTTTCACGCCGAGCTGTTTAAAGAAAACCGTTAATATCGCACATAAATCGAGATACGCTTTTTTGATGTTGTAAGGCTCGCCTTCTGGCCAGTGGTAAATGTGGGATAGATTGATAATACCTGGCACCTGAGGGACTGGGGCACCACCGGTTTTACGAGAAAAGAGCTTCCAGCCAGACGTATTTAACGCATGTTCTAACTCATTAGACACTGGCCATTTCTTACCCGCGGGAAGCACGAGCGTTGGACTTTTTACTTGCCAAAGCAATAGCACTTGCGAGAGTTGGTTGGACTGAACTTGTTTAATGAGCTCATCTTCTTTGTCAAATGCATCAGCGACTTCCGTAGCTGTGTAGCGAATTAGCTTATTTTTAGCAACCAAACTCTATCCCTCGCGGCTATTTAATCGTTACTGTTGTATCTCAGATACAGCTTTATTGCTAGGTCTGAGTGATTAGGTTTTTGCTCGCTAGCTGCATGATCACCTTTTGGATCTTTTCCGTTGTCCATTAATTCTACTTGAACACGCGATAAAAAGTTTTTGCTAGTCATCACATCAGCCATTCATAAAATCTGCCATCTATGAAAAATTTTGGCGATATAAGTATGAAAAAGCGAGTGATGACTCTCGCGTTAGCGGCATCATTAACGGGATGTGTGACGTTCCCAACTCAAGAATCTGAGCAAGTACAGGTGCTTTGGGACAATGTGAATGCGATTGAAAACTGTGAACTAATGGGTACCGTGATCGGCTCAGAAGGACACTTTTACGACTACTGGCTTCACGCCGATAAAGACATGGTTTGGGGGACGCTAAACCAAATGCGCATCAAGGCGGCAGATTTAGGCGCAGATACCTTGTACTTATATCAACCGTTGAGCTTTTCTACGTCAGTGACGATGTTTGCAAATGCTTACAAGTGCAAACAGTTGCTATTGGCTTGATCATAATTGAAAGACAGGCGCTGCTCGCCTGTCTTTGATGCGCTCTACAAATACTGGCTACCTTGCGTTAATTGACGTTTGCTGTCGCCACCGCTGATGTATCAGAAAACGACAATGTAAAGTCTCGCTCAGTATTAAGCACTTTGGCTGGAAACTCTAAGCTCAACTGCGTATGTGGCGCGACTTCTGAAGCAATGCTAGTAACGAATTTTCGGGTTTCTCCAGGAGAGATCGATATGTCACTTCCACCTTGTGATGAGAGCTCAGCGATACCCATTGTCTCAAGTGTGTTACCTGCAGTATCCGCCAGGTGTAATAAAGACTCTGACTTGTAGATTAATTCTCCACTTTCTGTGCGATATGCATTAAACGAGTTGAAATTTGGTTGCAATGATCCTTGTGAACCAATGTTAGTAACGGAAAATGTCACATTAGCGCCATCAAAGTTCTCGACTCTTACAAGTACGTTACTGTCTTGGTAACGAGCGGCTGCCGCCGCAGTTGCTTGCTGTTTCTGCCTCTGTTTCTCTTTTTCAATGTCGCTTAACTGTTTCTGCTCATTAGCGATTCGATTCTTTGCCATGTAGTACGACTGATCGACCATTGCTATTAAAGCGGGGATTGAATACAAAGTGAGGCCTTCCAAATGGTCAAAGTCGATTTTGGCATGTTGAGTACGTTTATGATTAGAAAATTGGCAGTAACCATCAATCAAACTGATTAAAGCCACTTCAAAAGTGCCCTGTAATCGGCTTACTTCCTGTGCTGCTTTCTCTAGATTTGAGCGGACTTTCCGAATCTCTTCCAAACTCTTTTGTGAAAGACGACCGTTTGGCGATACGTCGTTAGAAACCGAAACCAGTTCTTCGGTCACAAATGGATTGTTTTCGGCAGGAATCACCGTAGTGATACGGTTAGATTTGGTGATGTCTTCGCCTAATAAAACTATCATTTTTTGCGATGCGGCGGTTGTGTTGCCCACTAATACGTCGCTACAGTTTGGCGAAGTATTGGCATACGCGGCGAATGCGGTAAAAAGTGAAAGTGTAACGGACCAGCCGATGGTGACGAGTCCTGTCGTGGTTCGAGTATTCATCCTGATAACCCCTCTGTCATTTGGTGCGACTCACTGACGTAATTGCCAATCAAAAGATTGGCTCGCGACATTCAGAATGGTTCTGGTCAACCCTTCGTAGTGGGTATGCCCACAGATGCTTTTTTAGTCGTTTATCAACCGCTAAGCCACGATTGATAAAGTGTCTGAAATTGAGAGCATTAACGCTGCGAAGTTGATGTCTTTGACTGAAAGATAGACGTAACTTTTCCAACCATCAAATACGTGATTGAGTTCTCATTTTTATATGAGTGAGAGGTTCAAGAGAAAACAGGCACTTACTGTAGAGAGTTGATTTGAAGGAAAAATATAAATTTTTTTGGGGAACTTTTTTGATGCTGCCTTTGAGACTTTTTTTGAATCTCAAAGGCAGGTTCTTACACTCGCGTTCAATTACAATGTGTTGAGGACATCCGCGAGTCGAGAGACAGCTGTCGTCAGTTCTTCTGGTGTAGCATTGGTAAAGTTAAGACGCAGAGCGGCTTTTACCTTTGAACCTTCTGGATAAAAGACCGGGCTCGGCACTACAGCAACCCAGTTTGCGAGAAGGTTTTTCGCCAGTTCGAAGGTGTCGCATTCTGGAATCTCGACCCAAACGAACATACCACCATCGACGGGTTTGAGTACGCAACTTTCTGGCAGCTGTTTTTGCAGTTCAGCAAACATGACATCGTAACGTGATTTGTAAAGAGCACAGATGGTTGAAATGTGCGTTTCGAAGTTGTCATGTTGCAGTAGACCATGCAGCAAAGCTTGCATAGGAATACTAGAGTGCAGATCGGCACCTTGTTTAATTTTGATAAGTGGCTCAAGGTAGCTGCTTTTGCCCGTAACTACACCAATACGCAAGCCTGGTGAAGCTATTTTGGAGAAAGAGCGCAATACGATGGAGTGTTGCGGGCAGAAATCTGAAACTAGCGGTAGTGCTTCACCAGAAAAACGCAGCTCACGGTATGGTGCGTCTTCAATGAATGCAACGTCGTATTGGATACAAAGCTCGGCAACTTTTTGGCGAGTCTCTAGCGCCCAGCATACGCCCGTTGGGTTGTGAAAATCGGGTACGGCGTAGAACATTTTTGGTTGCTGCGTGGCAAAGCATTGTTCGAGTTCTTCTAGGTTTGGGCCACACTCGGTTTGTGAAACGGTCACGATGTTGGCTTGCACTAGACCGAATACTTGCATAGCACCAAGGTAGCTCGGTGCTTCCATCACCACTTTATCGCCCGGATTTACGTACGCACGCGCAATCAAATCTAGCCCTTGCTGAGAGCCCGTTGTGATCATAGCCAAATGAGATTCCGGCAGCTGGTAATAATCGGTCAAAAAGTTAAGTAGCGGGGCGTAGCCTGCTGTTGCGCCATATTGAAACACCTCTGGCATATTAGCGAGGTTTTCGAGCGTCGGTTTCATTAAGTCGATCGGGAAGGTTTTTTCGTCCGGCAAGCCACCTGCAAGAGAAATGACGTTCTTATCGCTCGCTGCTGCGAGGATCTCTCGGATGTAGGATGACTTAGTTTGTTGTAATGACTGTGCGATTTCCATGTGCTGTGCTTCTCGTAATTGTCTTTTTTTATGTCAGAAATAGTATAGGTAAATTGCCAAGCTTGGTGTGTCCATTTATGCTGTTAAACATGTCCATTTATGCTATTTAGGCGAAAGTTTACTCCGTGAGCCATCAACAAGTTTCCAGAATCAATGACGTGCTGTTTTACATTCACCAGGACATTAGCAGAGATTTATCGGCTAAAGAGCTAGCAGATGTAGCAGCCTATTCTGAACAGCACTTCCATCGTATTTTTAAAGATGTGGTAGGGGAGTCTGTCCATCAATATATCCGTCGAACAAGAATGGAATACGCCGCCAATCAACTGATGTTTGATACCAGCTCATCGGTGTTAGACATTGCTAACAAGTGCGGCTTTAGCTCGGTATCTTCTTTTAGCCGAGCGTTTAAAGCAACGTTCGCTATGTCTCCTGGCGCGTGGCGAAAGCATGATTTACAAGTCGCAGAAAAGCCGTATCTAAAAGATCCAGAAGTGGCTGCGGGTTATCATCGGGTTGCTAAACGCGAGTTGCCAGAACCTAAAATTATGGAGGTTCCACAACGCTTTGCGGCTTATGTGCGGCATGAGGGTTATAGCCGTTCCATTCGTAATGCGTGGCTGATTTTGAAGGCGTGGGCAAGCTCTGAGAATCGGGACTTTTCGGTTCAATACGGTTTGCATCACTCCAACCCCGCTTGGGTTGAGCTCGATAAGTGTCGCTATGTGGCTTGTATGGCGATTGATAAGCCGCTTAAAGTACGCGGTGTCGTGAATCAAATGACGATTCCGGGTGGTTTGCATGCTGTTTTTCGCTTAACAGGGGTATATGGAGAGCTTCTTCCTCAATTGAGTATGGTGTTAGAAAAGTGGTTGCCGAATTCAGGCTTTAAGCAGCGTTCTACTCCCGCTTATGTTCACTATCATAAAAACCATTTCCTTAGCCATGATGAGGCGTTTGAGCTGGACTTCTATCTGCCCATCAGTTTTTTCTAACTGGAGTATTTATTTACTATCCGTAAGGAAGAAAATGCTAAGCTCTATATGGTGATTTGTTACAAATAATTGAAAATTAAATGAACATCGATCATGTAAAGCTATTTGTCCGTTTGGCTTCGACACACAACATCAGCATGGCTGGTCAGGAGCTTGGACTTTCTCCTGCTGTCGCTAGTGCGCACATCAACAAACTTGAGGACAGCTTAGGAGTTCGTTTAGTTCATCGCACCACACGCAAAGTTTCCTTAACTGAAGAAGGGCAGGCTTTTTTACCTCACGCGGAGGAGGTCCTTGCAACAGTGGAGGCAGCAAGGGGAGCTGTTGGCTCAGGGCAGAGTGCGCCAACGGGAGTATTACGTATAACCGCCTCTGCAACTTTTGGTCGCTTGCATATTGTGCCCGCATTAAAAGGTTTTATGGCGCGTTACCCAGGGTTAACCGTGGACTGCCGATTTTCTGATTCCATTATTGATCTGGTTGAGGGAGGTTTCGATGTCGCCATTCGTGTCGCTGAGTTGAAAGATTCTTCATTGGTCGCAAGAAAGCTTGCGCCAGATCGTCGTATTATCGTTGCATCACCAGATTATATTGAACAATTTGGGAGACCTAACAAGCCCCAAGACTTGACGAATCATCAATGTATTAACTTAGTTGGAATGAATAATTGGTCATTCAATACAAAAGATGGAATGGTCAATGTAAGAACTTCTGGTCGTTTTAAAACTGATAATGGTGATGCGATGAGAGACGCGACGGTAAACGGGTTAGGTATTTCTATCAACTCGGTTTGGAGTGTTTATCAAGAATTACAAAGTGGTCAGCTAGTGGAAGTACTCGAAGATCACCCTTTAGCGATGGATGCTGGGATTTGGGCTGTGTACCCAAGCTCTCGTTTAATTGCGCCTAAGGTGCGTGCCTTTATTGATTTCTTTGCTGAATACTATGGCACGCCACCTTATTGGGAGTTTGCGGAAAAGTGATAACAAGTTTCACTTATCGAATACATTGTTTTTAAGGTCCGAATAAAAACGAACCTCAAGATAATTCTTAATTGTTATTAATAGAGTTTGCTTAAGATTAATTCAATAGTATCAATTATCTGCTGTGTTTTGCTTTGATCTAATGCATCAGGGTGTGGGGGCGCGAATGCTTCAATGTCATTATCGAAGTACATACCATGCGCTTGAGCAAACTCTTCTGATAGCGCAGCGCGAGTTAGAATATCTGCTCCTAAGCGGATATCACCACCAGCAACCCCATAAGCATCTTTAACCATCTTACTACCTAGGAATGATTTTGGGTTTACTGATACCAACATAGGGCCAGTGTTCTTAAGCTTTAGTCCGATTGCTCGTGACCACATCGTTAATGCCAATTTGCTTTGGGCATATGCTTCGCCATCTGACAATGGTTTGTTACCGAGTAAAGCGCTAGTGTTTACTGTTGTTTGTGCAGCTGAAGACAAATTAACCACACGACCCGTATCTCCGAGCAACGGCAATAGCTCTCTAGTGAGTAAGTAGGGAGCAATGGTGTTGACTGCGAAGCGTACATCAAGACCCTCTTTAGTTCTTGGATTTGGTGTTGCGTACACACCAGCATTGTTAATGATGACGTCTAAATGATTGAACCGTTCTGTTATCTCCATCACTATCTGTTTTACCGCATTGGGAGAGGATAAATCAGCAACAAGGCTTTCAACTTTACCACTTTTCATCTCCCTCAAACTTTGCTCAACTTGTTGAACTTTCTCTATATTCCGGCCATGGATTATTACGTGTTGTTCACGGTTAATTAACATTTTCGCGGTTTCTAAACCAATACCGTCAGTAGATCCAGTAATTAGAATTGTCTTTCGCATGATCGCTCTCATTGTTGAGGGTTAATATAGAACGATCATAGTGGCATCTTTTGCATTCGACTATTGAGACTAAAAAGAAAACACTTTCTAGGAAAAATTGAAAATAACTTTGTTGTTCTTTTTGTGGACGGTGCGACGAATTAACGTCTCATTAGATGCTACGGTTATACATATGGTGCTCAAAAATTAGGCACTATTTTGTACTCAAATAATAGCCAAGAGGTCTCTATGTTAGGTGAAAATCACTCATTAACTCATGAATTCCCAGAACATTTGGATACCATTACTCAGCTTACCGAAAACGATGCATCATTTGCTGAAACCGTTAAAAACTACAATGCTTTAGATAAGGAAATCCGCGTACTAGAACTTCAAGGAAGCCCGATTGATGATCACGAAATGAACGTGTTAAAACATAACCGGGCTGAGCTCAAAGACTGGCTCCACTCGCGAATAATGGGTTCTTAGTGACGAAATGATCATCGGCTCGTAAATTGCGGGCCGATTTTAGTTCCAATGGACGATGCCAAGTGTGCAAACACTAGAAGTGCTGAGCAGGAGCTTGGAGCGGCAGGTGACCAGTTTTTACCCAAATGATCGTTTCTTGCTCTACAAAAGGAAAATGCTCACTCATATGTGGGCTTCGAATCCAAGAGAGAGCGGGATAGGTACCTAGCTCGTCTCTAAACTCTCCTGACAATACGAAAATTTCTTCACCACCAAAGTGACGGTGTGGTTGAAACTTCTTACCTTTTGGCCATTTAACCAATGCGACATGTTCGTGCTCAAAATTATGCAGCGGCATGACTTGCAACCCACCGACACCACTCTGCCAGCTCGCTTGGTTTGTATTAATGCGAACTGTTTCAAGATCCTCAGATTCGAACTGATTTAGTTTAACTAAAATCACACAGCCTTCTTTGCTAAATGGTGCGTGTTGACTTCCTGGAGGGTTACGAAGGTAAGTGCCGGCAGGATAGTCATCGTATTCGTCAGAGAATACCCCCTCGAGCACCAATATTTCTTCTCCTTGAGGGTGAGGATGAGTCGAAAACTGCGAATTTGGCTCGTACTTAACGACGCTGGTGGTATGCCCTGATTCTTTGGCTTCTCGTTCCAAAGGTTTGCGCCACACACCTTTGGAAGGGCTGGCGATCCACTCCTGTTGAGCAGTATCTATCACGATTCTTTTTGAAAAATCCATATTCAACATATTGAAATTCCGTTACTTATTTAATTACTAATTCTCATTAGTATACGTATAAAAAACATCAATTGATTCATTTGTTGATAGCCCAATTCATGGATTGAGTACGAACATGAAATCGGAGCCTAATTTAAATTTCTGCTTGTGTAATGAGAATTGTTATATTATAACATCGCAAAATTAAATGTTATAACATAACAAAAAGGAAATAGTAGTGAATAAGAAATTGGTGTCTCTCGTGATCGGTAGCATTTTTGCATCCCCTGTTTTTGCCGACACACTATCGAACCCACAGATTGGTGTTGTTGTTGATGGCTACTACCAAGATGGCCAACGTCATAATTCTGAGCGCGAAGAAGGCTTTGGTCTAGGCCATACGGAATTAAACTTCTCATCAAATATCGACGACAAGTTTTACGGCGCATTGACCGCGGTTCTTGAAAGTCATGGTGATGAGACAGAATTAGAGCTTGAAGAGGCATTCATCGAAACTTTGGCATTGCCATATGGTGTAAACGTGCGCGCTGGCCGATTCCTATCTGACTTTGGTTACCTGAACAACCAACACATGCACACCGATAGCTTTGTTGAGCGTCCAATTGCTTATCGTACTTTCCTTGGCTCGCACTACTACGATGATGGTGTACGTGCAAACATCGTGTTGCCAACCGACCTTTATGTAAAACTTGGTGTAGAAGCGCTCAGTGGTAGCAAAATGTCTTCTGTCGAAGATGGTTCTGAAGTTGGCGTGTACACCACGACGCTGAAGCTTGGTAGTGACTTCTCCGAATCTTCAAGTTGGCAGTTTGGTTTAAGTTACCTGCGCAACGAAAACGGCAAGGTTAAAGAATTCGAAGATCACGACCACGGTCATGAAGAAGAGCATGATCACGATCACCATCATGGCGCAGCAGTGACAGGTGCGAACCTTTACGGTGCTGATTTTGTTTGGAAATGGGCACCAGACGGTAATTACAAATACAGCAACTTCACGCTATCGGCTGAATACATGCTGTTAGACGGTGTGGTAGATAGCAAATATAAAAACGATGCAGAGTCACCAGACAACTTAAGCGCTTACTATGTTTCGGGTGTTTATCGCTTCAACCCAAGCTGGTCAGCAGGTCTACGTTACGGCGAAGCAGAAAGCTACGATGGTCATGCACATGGCGACCACATGCATTTTACTGAGCTGAATGATAAAGAAATGGATGCGATGATCGCATGGGATTCTTCTCACTTCGGTACTATCCGTGCGCAATACACTCGCATTGATAACCAAGACAGTGAGACAGACAACGTGTTCACTCTGCAATACGTGATGACATTTGGAGCGCACGGTGCTCATGCGTTCTAAGCTGACATTAAATAAATGCAGTTTGGTGATGATGGCGGCAGGAGCTGCCATCATTGCTTCGCCTGCTTCGGCTCTAAACATTTTCGTTTGTGAGCCAGAATGGAAAGCCTTTCTTGAAAGCCACGCGCCAGATGCCAGTATTTATTCAGCGACAACGGCTAAGCAAGACCCACATTACGTACAAGCTCGTCCTTCTTTGATTGCGAAGATGCGCCAAGCGGACATGGCAATGTGTTCGGGCGCAGAGCTAGAGGTGGGGTGGTTACCTATGCTGCAAGTTCGTAGCAGCAATGCGGCGGTGCAAAATGGTGCGCCGAGCATGATCTACGCGACGGACTTCGTGCGCATGTTAGATACTCATGCTCACGTTGACCGTAGCATGGGAGATATACACGCTCACGGTAACCCACATGTTCAATTTGCGGCAAATGACATGATTCCATTATCTCGTAAAGTCACGGAGCGCCTAAAAGCGATTGATCCCGACAACGCACAAAGTTACCAAGTGAATGGTATGAAGTTTCGTGCTCATTGGCGTAAAAAGCTTAAAGAATGGAATGAGAAAGGGGCTGCTTTAAAGGGTAAGCAAGTTGTCGGTTATCACGCGACGTATCGTTATTTGTACGATTGGCTCGGAATGAAGCAGATTGCCGATCTAGAACCTAAACCGGGCATTTCACCGACCACATCTCACCTGCAATCACTTACCAAGTTAGATGCTGACAGTTTTGATGCGATTGTTTACTCCTCTCATCAGGATCAGCGTCCAGCGAACTGGTTGCAAGATCATACTGACAAACCTGTGATTCAACTGCCATTGACCGTTTCTGAGGGTGAAAACTTGGATGAGATGTACGATCAGGTCATTGATGATTTACTGGATGTGTTAGTGCCGCCCGTTCCTGTGAAGATCTGAGCCATGGCTGATTATGCATGGCTTTTACCTGCGGTTTTGTGTGGTTTAATTGCGTTAGTTGGCAACATCGTTCTGGGGCAACAAGTTCTTAATCGTCAGATCATCTTTATAGATTTGGCGGTGGCGCAAGTCGCGGCATTGGGGGCAGCACTTAGCCACTACTGGTTGAGCCAATACGCGCTGTTCTCAGGCTCATTCTTTGGCGAAATGATTGGCCCTTGGGTGATGTCTTTGATGCTTTGCGGTTTGATCGCCCTTATGGAGAAACGATACCAGCAGCATTTAGAGCCCATGATTGGCAGCTTGTTTGTCGTGTCTGCATCGCTGGCAATCCTGCTGGTGAGCAAAGACCCACACGGCGGAGACTTTATTCAAGGCATTCTTAATGGGCAACTGTTATGGGCGACTTGGGCAGACGTCTGGCCTTTGGCACTCATTACCGCTGCGATGTTGCTATTGGTTTGGTTAAAACCTGCGTTTATGCGCGGTAGTGGTTTTTATCTGATCTTTGCTATTCTGATGCCCATTACGGTCAAGTTAACCGGCATTTATTTAGAATTTGCTTTGTTGGTGATTCCAGCTTTATGTGCGGCAGCATTGAAGGGAACTCGATTCTTTGTCGCCAGTATCAGCATTGGTATTGTTGGGATCTTATCGGGTATTGCCGCATCGGCTCGCTATGACTTACCGAGTGGTGCGAGTATTGTGATCACCCTGTTTATTGCTGGCATGTTGTTTAATCTCTTGCTTCAGCCTTTTCTGGTGAAAATAACAAAACCAGCTTTTGTAAGAGATTAAGAGACAAGTAATATTGGTCTGATGAAGTAGTATTTGATTAATCAGACCAATACTTTTCTATCCAAGCCCTCCAATCGTGTAACTTTGCGCCTTCCAACACACTTTCTTACGTTGATCTTGCCATAGTCATCAAGTTGCCTTGATTAGTTCACATCCGACTCCCAGACTGTTTCTATAGTTTTTATAAGATATAAAAGACCCTGCGTATGAGAAGCGCAGCTGTAACGCGACTAGGCATAAAAACAAAAACGCTAGGGATACAAGCGAATTTGTAATCTCAACATTTAAGGAAGACCAAGATGAAACCGGATAAAGTAGCAGTAGTCACTGGTGCGGCTCGTGGTATTGGCCAAGCGATTTGTGAACAATTACTGGAGGATGGATTCCACGTAATCGGGCTAGACATATCGCCCGTGGAATGGAGTCAGTCGGCGCAGCTAAGCAGTTATCAAGTCAACTTGTGTGATGCCGAAGCCGTAAGTGAAGTAGTAGAAAGTGTTGTAGAGCAGCACGGAAGAATCGATGCTCTGGTTAACAACGCGGGCATCACTCGAGATGCATTGTTGCCAGATATGTTAGAGCAAGACTGGGACAGCGTGATCGACGTGAACCTAAAAGCGGTGTTCTTACTCACCCAACGTGTTGCTCCTGTCATGCTAGAGCAGGGCACAGGCAGTATTGTTAGCATTTCTTCTATAGTGGGAACGGATGGTAATATCGGCCAGAGCAACTACGGCGCAAGTAAAGGCGGCGTCATCTCAATGAGCAAAGGCTGGGCGAAAGAACTTTCAAGAAAGGGTGCACAGATACGCGTCAACTGTGTCGCGCCAGGCTTTATCGCCACCGACATGACCAAGAACCTGCCAGAGAAAGTCATTCAAATGATGGAAGGCAAAACCCCATTAGGGCGCATGGGCTCAGTTCAAGATATTGCCAATGGCGTCTCTTTCCTAACCTCAGATAAGAGCGCCTACATCACAGGCCAAGTGCTCAAGATTGACGGTGGGCTGGTGTTATAGCTCGCTAATCAAAACGTCAAATAACAAACGCCCTTTACTTATATGAAGGGCGTTTTTGTTTGAGGAACCCGACTTATGTGAGTACTACTAACTACTAATAGAAAGCTTCGATGCCGCTTCGAGTTGAGTTTTTGAAGCAAAAGGCCAATACGTTTGAATAGCGTCTCCTCTTAAACACTGCATTCCCTAAAGCACAGTATTCCCAAAAGAAAAGCCCACCGAAAAGCGGGCTTTGTTCTCTTCTAATAACGAGAAAAATAACTAGTAGCTCGCTTGAATGCTGACACCGCTATAGTTTGAGTAACCTTGAATCATGACGTGATAACGTCCACTTTGCGTCGCACTGACCGTACATGTTTCATTGTTACCGTATTTGAAAGGTCGGCAGTCCCATGCATTCAGTGCTGGTTTTGCTCCAAAACGGAGATACAAATCCGCATCGCCACTGCCACCATACATTTGTACGGTTAAGCGCTGCCCAGCTTCTACATCAACATAGTAATACGCTACTTGACCAGTTGAACCACTTAAACCACTTACTGGCACGCCCGAGGTTAATTTGCCTTCTGGGTCCGGTGTTGGGTCTGGGCCACCGCAGTCTTGGCCACAATCTGCATCCGTTAAGCTATAAAGTAGCTTGTTCACGCTGCCTCTTGTGTCCGTCACTTTTCCGCTAGTTGCGCGGCTAACGATCAAGGCCTCTACTTGGCTTGGAGACAGTGAACTGTTTTCTTGAAGATACAATGCTGCTACACCCGCCACATGTGGCGTCGCCATCGAAGTGCCACTAATGGTTTTGTAGCCACCGTCATACCATGCAGATTTGATTTGTGAACCTGGCGCAAATACATCCACACAACTGCCCCAGTTTGAAAAACTCGAACGTGCATCCGTGCTAGTGGTCGATCCGACAGTTACTCCGGAAGCAACGCGTGCTGGAGAATAGTTACACGCATCGGCGTTGGAGTTACCTGCTGCTAGCATAAAGCTGACACCTGACTGAACCGCACTTTGCACCGCACTATCCAGAGCGACGGATTGACCGCCGCCTAAACTCATGTTGGCGACTGAAGGTCCGGAAGCGTTCGCAGCCACCCAGTCCACACCGGCAATAACACCAGAAGTAGAACCCGATCCGGTACAGCTCAATACTCTCACGCCGACAAGGTTGACGTTTTTCGCAACACCATACAAGCTGCCGCCAATGGTGCCCGCTACGTGTGTGCCGTGTCCATTACAGTCACTTGCATCTGCATCGTTATCGACAAAGTCATACCCTGAAACTGAGCGACCACCGAACTCAACATGCGCGTTATTCACACCAGTATCGATGACATAAGCCGTTACCCCAGTCCCATCAAAGTTGGCACTGTAGTTGTTATCGAGTGGCAAGTTTCGTTGGTCGATTCGGTCTAGTCCCCAAATGGCATTGGTTTGATTTGCGTCTGCCGAGACTATTGGGTCAAGCGATAGGATTCTGTCTTGCTCAATGTAGTCCACACGAGGATCAGAACGCAGATCTTTTAGTTGCTCAGGACTCAAGTTAGCGACAAATCCACTTATCGAGTGGTCAAAAACCGACTCCACTTGTATCGAATACAAACCAGACATGCGGTCTACGGATTGTTGCGTGAATTGCTCGAATTCCGTTGAATTGCTCACCATCATTTGCGGCTGTTGAAATACCACAATATAGCGATCTGCAATGGCGATGTCGTCCGGTGCAAGCATCAAAGTGGCAGGCAATGTGTTGGGAGCTTGTTGTAACTCTGCACTGTCCGCAAGCTCATTGGGTTGCGAAAAAGCGAGAGAAGAATGAAAACAGAGCGCGGAGGTGATACAACAACTTAGTAGTTTCTTTAACATAAAATGTTCCTTGAAATCATAGTCTTGTTGATTTTTACCTAGTACCAAACTGTCAACACGAAAACACAGACAATCAGCGTAGTACGTGCTGA
The DNA here is from genome assembly GCF_033338615.1 of Vibrio sp. Vb1980. NCBI lineage: Bacteria > Pseudomonadati > Pseudomonadota > Gammaproteobacteria > Vibrionales > Vibrionaceae > Vibrio > Vibrio sp. Vb1980. Next base: position 39,439 of record NZ_JAWOSZ010000004.1, on the reverse strand, counting down.
AGTGACGTTACACAAGTCAAACTAGACAATGAGCAATCATATGCATAACTGATAATAATTCGCATACTCAGAAACATGATCAATAACCAAGCTTTATTGAAATTGAAATGCAAAGATTCATTTAGACTTAGAGCAAAATCCCTAAAATAGAATAATTCTACACACCTGACATATTGCCTGTTATATGACTTCATCTTACCTATAATTTACGCAATAAAAACCTAACTATCCTTTTATTGGTCATAACTCAAATCGGTTGATAGATGTTAATATAGCCACCTGATTTCTGATGTTTTTAACTTATGGTTACTATCCAAGTTCAATATCGTTTCTGTAATAAAACCAGAGCCCGTTCGTGAACATGGAAAAGGGCATTCTGGCTTTCCTCGCTCCAGATGTATCGAGTGTCGAAAGAGCTTTAACTCGATTACGTTTACGAAGCCCGCAAGCCAGATGTAAAAGAAAAAATTGTCGATATGTCAATCAATAGCTCTGGCGTTAGGGAAACAGTACGAGTGTTGAATGTCGCATACGACACGGTATTGAGTACTTTAAAAAATCTCGCCAAGGTAAGTAACCTCAATGCCTTTCGATAAAGCAAATATAAGACCAATTTGTAAACTTGAAAGGCTAGCTGTATTGGTTGAGGAATATGAGGAAAACACTTCCCCATTTAAGAACTGAAACACACTTTTGCCCCTAAACGTGTTTGAACTACGAATCTTATGGCGTCTCAGTAGATAGTTGTAGATTACTAGAACTTTTCATCAATTTGTGATGAACCTTCATGAATTTTAAAATAAGAATGATTCTTGGCTTTGATGTTATGGACGCACATCCCTTCTAACATTGCTGTACCACACTACAGATACAGCTATTAAGATCAGGAGTAACAGCCATGTCCATTAAAGTTGTCGGTATCGATTTAGCTAAGAACTACTTTCAAGTGTGCGTATTGAATATTGACGGTACTATCTCGTCAAATCGTAAGGTTGCTCGAGTTAAACTGCTCCATAAAATCCGTCAGCTTCCAGATAACACTCCACTGGCTATGGAGTCATGTGCTTCATCACACTATTGGGGACGAGTCTTTTTAAGGTTTGGTTTTAAGGTATCACTCATTCCAGCACAGCATGTTAAGTCTTTCGTAGGTAGACAAAAGAACGACGCAAATGATGCAAGAGCCATTTGTGAAGCTTATTCGAGACCTGATATTCATTTTGTGCCAGTTAAAACTATCGAACAACAGGACCTGAAAGCTTTGCGCAATGTTCGATCTCGCTTAGTCGAACAAAGAACTGCTCTTGCTAACCAAATCAGAGCATTGCGTAATCACTTACCGTTAATCATTGAAGATGCAGAGAATGAGTTATCTTATGTTATGAGAAACTTACTGCAAAACTTATACTGTGGTTTTACCAGCATCAGCAGCAAGATCGATGATGTAACTCAGGACATAACTTCGCTGAGTCAGCAGAGTCCGCACTACAAGGCGATTAAGAATATCCCTAGCTTTGGCCCGATCTTAACGGCTGCGATTGTTAGTGAAGTTAGCTCTGGTGAACAGTTTCAAAATGGTAGACAGTTTTCGGCATGGTGTGGGTTAGTTCCCAAGCAGAATAGTACAGGTGGAAAGAATAGCCTTGGAGCTTTATCAAAGAGTGGAAACTGAGACCTAAGGACACTACTAATTCCTGGTGCTAGAGCTGTACTACGTTGCAGAGCTTCAAGCACGGACCCTATGGGAGCTTGGTTACGAGGGTTAATTGAACGACGTGGTAAGGCTAAAGCCATAGTGGCTTTAGCAAATAAGCTTGGGCGTATAGTGTGGCGTGTTCTAGCTACCGATTGTGAGTATGACGTTAATCGTGCTTTCAAGCCTATATAATTGAAACTTATATGTTTTATAAGCAAATCAGCTTGCAATAGCTGATGAAAAAACGGTGAACCATCCTTACTACACTCTGATTAAGCAACAGGTTAGTTGAAACCGTGGCTTTGAATAGACAGTAAGGAGCGGAATACATCATGGCGCAGGTCGCACAAATGACCAAGAAAGACGTCGGATATATGTTAGCGACCGTATCATTGAATCAGCCATTGCATCCTGAGGTGCGTCCATATATGTTGCTTAAATCGATGAAACTAAATCAAGAGGCTTCGATCTGATCGGCAACATCCGTTAACCATCGTAGCCTCATGCCTAAACCTCGTTACAAAACAACCTACTGGAAGCAATACAATAAAGCCTTAACCAACCGTGGTTCTCTGACCTTTTGGATTGATGAGGAAGCGATAGCCGAATGGAAACAAAGCAAACAATGCAGCGTGGTCGACCTCGCCGATTCAACGACTTAACCATTACCACCGTACTGATGGGAAACGCAGAGTCTAGCGTAAGCTGAATATCACAGTAGATACAGGCACCCACGGTCATTGGCTGAGACTACGATGTATCGTTACAAGAAACTGCTTAGTGGGCAGGTGACATTGAGAATATACAATGGCCAAGTAGGTGAAGTTTGGGCTAACGTTAAGGCGTTGAACAAACTCACTGGGCTTGGTATGCCTGTACGTCAGAGACTGAGCTAATATGCAGCAGCTCAGCAGATTCAATATCTCTCAAGGCTGAATTGATTAACAACTCCTCCCTGATTTAAGAAACAAAGCTCCCCTAAGTAGAGAGTTCCACTAAATTTACGTTTTAATATAAACTTTTTATCTATCAGATGAGTAATATTTTAAAATAATAAAATCCAAAATAACAATAATAAGAAATCAATACCCTATTAACATTGTTGTTATTATTGATTGTTATTGCAATGTTAATATTTTAGTTGTAGATTAAACCCGTGAATAAAACAGTCACACAAAGTTCATTAATTATATAAAGGAATATATATGAAAATTAATAAAGATAAGCTTAACAACTTGAACTTAAAATCAAAATCACAAGAGGAAAAAAAAGGTAATAAAATTTTGGGTGAGTTGATTGTAGTTTACGTCTTCACGAGATAGTTTAAATGAGATCTCTATTTCATAGGTGAGTTAATACTCACCTTTATTAACGTGACTAGTATGAATTTATTAATAAAAATAATCCAAGAAATTAGAAATGAAGGCGGATTTTCATCATGTAATGAGTTAAAAGGAATGAGCTTTGAGAAACTTAAAGAGTTAGTAATATCTTATGGTAATGCCAAGTTCGTTTCTTATGATGGAATATGCCTATATATAGATAATGACATATCAATCGAAATATCCTACCTTAGTTCAATACTAAAGAAAGGGATTTTAAGTGGCAAAACATTTGATTTATATGTAGTAAACGGGAACAACGTTCTAGTTTCAGATGACAAAGATAAGGATTATGAACCTATCAAATTAGCTCCTGGCTCTACATTAAGTTATAGTTCTTATAGCAAAAAATGGAGATTAATGTATGAATCAAGAGTGCTTTGCTTAGTTGTGAACAAACTAAAATCATGTGAGAGTGATATTGAGGATTTAGGTAATAGTCTTTCATATATTGATTTCAACAAAGATACAAGCAGAATAAAAAATATTGTTTCTTTATCAGAACACTATCCTGATGTATTTATTAATCATACAAATTACTTCCTGAAGCATTGCGACCACTCTGTAAGGTTACAGTATATGATAAATTACTTAAATGGAGTATATGGACTTATAGAAGACAGAGTCTTAACCTCTTTCTTGAATGATGAATCTGACATTATAAAAAATATCATGAAAGGTGTTATATATGATAATAATAAATAAGAAAGAAAAAAAAGGAAACAAAACTCTTGGAGAAGTTATCGATCACTTCAGCCATGATGTTAACCTATCCTCCCTAGAAGAAATGAGAGCCTCTTTACCCGTTTTACAATCGCTGTCAAATGATCTTTCATGGCTTGCTGACTACGCTAGGAAATTTTCTATTGGAGATTTATCTCATAATGAGATAAATAGTGGTAAATTTATGACTAGCAATTCGTATTTAATACCTACTAACACCAATAAGTTTGTAATGCGTTGGAATTATTGGGATTCATGTGATAATAATCAATCATATGAATCAAATAAAATAAAATATGCCGCAGACGCAATTCATAACCATGATTTCCACCTTTTGACGACTTGTGTATTAGGGCCAGGATACCACTCAACTATATACAAAACAGAGTTCGAGCAGAAAAAACTATTATTAAATCAGACAGTAGATTTAAAACCATTAGGAACTCATCAGTTAAGTTGTGGTGAGGGTATGTTTATGGAAGCTCAAAGAGAATACCATATGCAACACTTACCTTCAAAGCCATCTGTAACCGTAAACATAATGGTAAATAATTCTTTTGGAGAACAGTATTGCTTGAGGAAAAAAAATGGTCAATATTCTGTTTCGGAGATATTAGCCACTAATGAGACTCGTGCTGAAAAAATAAACAACGCAATAGTGAGGTTTATGCATGCGTGATTTTTTAATTAGAAATAAATATAGAATATTGGCAGTAGTACTAATATTTACCGTCAATCCTGCATTATTACCCTTCGCATTAGATTACTTAGTGTTTATTGAGGTTATTGGGTTGGCTGGATTTTCATCTTCAGTATTGTATTACTATAGATACTTTTTATTAGGATACTATGATAAAGTTCTATTGTACTTCAAGAGCTTAAAGTGATTTTATACGTTGTATAAATTACTTTGATATGCCATATGTCCGAGATTCTGCAGGTATTTTAGACTTGATTTTCGAAGCTTTTATCGACTTTTTCTAAGAAGATTCAGACTTTGAACTATTAGTTATTACTCAGTAAATTTCCCCAAAAACCTCAAATAACGTACGTAGTTATAATTCCCAAAGAACTGAGTTAAAAATCACATTTTAAAATACCTTATAGGTGAGGAATGGCGGATAAAGTGAACCATTAAGAGATATATAAGCTGTTTATTATTTATGTAGGTTTGTTTGCTTTAATTTCATCCATCAATCAGTAAACACAATATCCCCGTGATCATTGAAGGTGATTGATTTTCTTTAGAATCAGGATCATGCTATACACCATGCAAATTACACTGACTCCTCAACAAAACTACAACTCGAACAAATGCACGGTTCTACTCGTGATGGTCGAGTGTGTAACCCTATTAAGGCTGTTTTACTAGCTACTGAAGACTGAAGTCAAGCTATGACTTCACAAGCCCTTCGTATTCATGAATCGATCATTGCCCGTCACCTCAGTGACTACGTTCTTTCTGAAAAACTTAAGCCTGAAATAGCGGAAGCCAAAGCAAGCTTTCTGCTATCCAAGCCATGCACCAAATCGAGCATTTGACTGAGAAAACCTACTCTCACGCTCATCAAATTATCGCCTACGTTAAAGAGATATTTGAACTTGACTATAAGGTCTCTGATATGAACAAATGGCCGCACCACAATGGCTTTAGTTACAAGCACCGAAAGGCGTTACACACAAGTTTGATGAAGCAAAACAGCAAGCATTCAGAGAGGCTTATGAAGCTCTAAAGGCAAGCTGTGGCAAGGATTAATCGATAGTCTTTATCGACGCTGTTCACCCAACCTTATCACAAAAATATCTCATGACTGGATACGTACTGGTCAGGATAAAATGATTGAAACCACGGGCAATCGTAGTAGGGTGAACACTATCGGTGCATATTTCGGAGCGTTCCGATCAGACATTTCCGCTGTTTTTCAAGCAATTAACACCTCACAACAAATTTGCTATACTTTAAGTTATTCATACTTTGCTAATGTTCGATTTTCCGAAACTCATTTTTGCCCAAAAATGAGTTTCGTTAGCTTGAACTAGAATAACAAAGCGCTCTTCACAGAAAGTGAAGGGTGTTTATCTCGTCTTAACTGCCTTTCATGTCTTTTGAACCAAGGTATCGAGATCCGCTTCGCTCCTAGTTACGTTCAACCTTAGCTGCTACTTTTCATCAACAAATAGAGATGAGTTACCATCAAGTAGCATAGGGAAGCGCGTGAGCACTATTCTCTCAAATGAACACTAAACTCCTTCTTTGTAGCCTGTCACCTTCAAACTACTTCCTTTAGGGCTAACAATTAACTCAAATGTGCGCTGGTTAATGATTTTTCTGTAAGTAACACAATTGAACGTGATAGAAGTAACAAAATGGCCTCTTAACGGTAACGTTCCCGAAAGATTTATATATTATCGCCCTCATTGATACAAGTAGTAGAGACGCTGTGAGCCTGAGCGCTCTGAAATTCAGGCTTTAGATGGACATTTAAAGTCACCATAAGTTTGCGATTTTTCTTGGGAACGTTTGCAATATGCCTAAGTATAAATTTACGTGAGACTATGGAAATGAAACTACACACTTTGACGATGGCAGTAGCGCTTGGACTGGTTACTGTACCTGTATTCGCAGCAACAGATGTTGACGCTCTTGAAAAGCGAATTAATGAATTAGAACAGAGACTTGAGCAGACGGAAAAAGCATCCACAGAAGCAAATGAGAAAGCCTCAAGCTTTGAGTTTCATGGCTACGCTCGTTCCGGGCTACTGATTAATGACGATCTGAATGGTGCAGTGGGCACTGGTCCTTACATGACGGCAGCTGGTGCTATTGGCGCTCCAGTTGGGCGATTAGGGGTAGAGGATGATCATTATGTGGAAGCAAACCTTATTCACAAACGCTTTGCAGATGATGGTTCCAGCGCATTGTTCCGAATCATGTTGGCAGATAGTACGGAAACCAATAACGAATGGACAGCGAGTGAGAGTCAATTAAACGTTCGTCAGATATATGCTGAGCTAAACAAGTTGAGCATGTTCTCTGAATCAAGTGCGTTTGCTGACGCAACGTTTTGGGCAGGTAAACGATTTGACCGTGATAACTTTGACATTCACTTCTTTGACTCGGATATCGTTTTCTTATCTGGCACTGGTGCTGGCGTGTATGACGTCCAAATGAGCGATTCGTGGAAAGCAAACTTCTCGATCTATGGTCGTGATTTTGGTGAGATTGATAGCTCGTCAACGGATGTTGAAAACTATATCGCGACAATGAACAACCGCTTCGGTAGTTGGCAATTGATGCTGAGCGGCATGACGTCAGCTGATAACAATGATCGCGTAGAAGGCTCAGCGGACAAAGGTTTACATGCGATGTTTGCTTACCATGGCGATAACTTCTTTGGCATGAGTGAAGGCTTCTCTAAAACCGGTATTTTGATGGGTGATGGACTGGGTGCGGAACTTAAAGGCATCGGTTCAAACGGAGATTTGTTAGAAGACGCAAAAGCCGTACGCTTGTTCAGCTATGGTGTAACACGCATCGGCGACAACTGGCGTGTAGCACCTGCGTTGCTAGCAGAACACAGCCAAGATCGCTTTGCTGAAAATGATGAATTTACGTGGGCATCGTTCAACATCCGCTTAGCGCAAGAGTTTACGCAGAACTTTGAGATGGTTTATGAAGGCTCATACCAATACATGGACCTAGACAATGCGATTGATAAAGCAAGTGGCAGTTTTTACAAAGCGACAATCGCACCAACGCTTAAGATGTCTACCGCTGCAGGTTTCTTTGACCGTCCGGAGCTACGTTTTGCAGTTAGCTACGTTGATTGGAGCGAAGACTTGAATGGCTACTCGATTAGCCAGGATGCGGGTGCTGCAACGATGGGTGATGGTGGTGAAGTTTTGTTTGCACTGCAAATGGAAACTTGGTTCTAAAGGGATCTAACCGACAAAGAGTAATAAGAAAAGCGCCAACTGATTTCAGTTGGCGCTTTTTCATTAACAGGACTGACGCTCAATTGTTTTGAAGGTTAGTACCATCTTACTCATTTCAAAACTTCTGTTGGCAATTCTATCTAGTAGCAGTTTCGCACCATTTTCACCTGCTTTATCAAATGCATAGTTAAATGTTGATAAGGTTGGGGTGCACACTGATGCGAGCTCATCATCACCAACTCCTAGCACTAAAACGTCTTTACCCGGTGTTAACCCGAGCTCTTGAATCGCTCTCATCGCACCGATAGCAATACGGTCTGTCGCACAGAACAAGCCATCTAGCTTAGGGTTCTTTGTTAAGTGTTGTTTTGCCAATGAATAGCCAGAATCGATTGTAAAGTCACCACGAGCATGGAAGGCGATCTCAAAACCATGGTGTTGCAGCGCTTGAACAAACCCTTCAGAGCGTTGCTTATCTACCGCGATATCGTCACCTTGCACACCAATAAAACCCATGGTTTGGCAACCTTTTGCAACCAGTCTATTTCCTGCTTCAAACCCTACTCGTGCGTCATCATGAATGATGCTTGGAATATTAAACATGGAACCATCTTGACCGACGAGCACAACTGGGACGGCTGAGTTTTGAATTGCTTTTACCAGCTTGGAATCGAGGTGGGTGGCGTAAAGAATGATCCCTTCAACCCGTTTTTGGTTAAAGATCTGAATGTATTCCAGTTCTTTTTCGTGGGCTTGGTGAGTGCTAGCAAGTAAGACATGTTTCCCTGCTTTTTCAAGGACATCTGTTAATCCATCGACACCTTGGGATGTGGCATGAGAGGAAACCCGAGGAACAATGACACCAACCAGATTGGTCTTTTGAGATTTTAGATCTTTAGCGACTTGATTTGGCACATAGCCACACTCCGCTACTGCTTGGCGGACCTTCAGTTTTGTCGCTTCTTTTACGCCATATTCATCGTTTATAACCCGTGACACTGTTGATTTTGATACGCCAGCCAGACGGGCGACATCATGCAGACTCGCCATTGTTCCTATCCATTCTGTTTTTCGTTTTTGGGATTGTTTGCAAAGAGAAGATGAAAAGCTCTTTGATAAGTAGCGATTCTAACCTCCTATACTGCTCTTAGGGAGAGAATTTGACGATCATTCTCACATTCTCTCTGCTTTATCTTTGATCATTTGGTTTTATTGAGCAAAAATCTGTTTTGCAAACGTTCCCGAAAATTTCGCAAGCTCAGATAATAATCCAATGGGGTATGAAATGAATTATCCGGCAGTAGCAAAAGAGTTGTTAACTCTATTAGGTGGTAAAAGCAACATCACCGCACTTGCGCATTGTGCGACACGCTTACGCCTTGCCGTTGCAGATGAGCAAAAAATAGATGAACAAGCGATTGATAGCCTTGAAGGAGTAAAAGGGCAGTTCAAAGTTGCGGGTCAGTACCAAATCATTTTTGGATCAGGCATCGTAAACCAAGTTTATGCAGAAATGGCGAAGTTGACGGGGATGAGTGAAATGTCCACCAACGACGTTGCGTCTGCTGGCGCAGAGAAACAAAACATTGTTCAGCGCGCGGTGAAAGGGCTGTCTGATATTTTCGTCCCAATCATTCCCGCAATCGTCGCTGGTGGTTTGTTGATGGGTATCTATAACCTATTGACTGCTCAAGGCTTGTTCATTGATGGCAAATCTTTGATTGATGCCAACCCAGGACTGACAGACTTGGCGAACATGATCAACACGTTTGCGAACGCGCCGTTTGTTTACCTGCCTATTCTGCTGGCATTTTCAGCCAGTAAGAAGTTTGGCGGTAACCCATATTTAGGGGCGGCGCTAGGTATGTTGATGGTTCACCCTGACTTGCTGAATGGTTGGGGATTCGGCGGCGCATCTGTGTCTGGCAACATTCCGGTTTGGAATATTCTTGGCTTTGAAATCCAAAAAGTGGGTTACCAAGGTTCGGTGTTACCGGTTTTGGTATCGGCATTCATTCTTGCGAAGGTTGAGCTAGGCTTACGTAAAGTCATACCTTCTGTTTTAGACAACCTTTTAACGCCATTACTGGCGATTTTCATAGCGGGTTTGCTAACGTTTACTGTCGTCGGTCCGTTCACGCGTGATATCGGTTTCCTATTGGGTGATGGTCTGAACTGGCTATACAACACAGCTGGCTTTGTTGGTGGTGCGGTATTTGGTCTTATCTATGCTCCATTTGTTATTACTGGTATGCACCACAGCTTCATTGCGATTGAAACTCAACTTCTTGCGGATATTGCGACGACGGGCGGCACCTTTATCTTTCCTATTGCGGCGATGTCTAACGTTTCTCAAGGAGCGGCAGCGTTGGCGGTGGGCGTGATGAGCAAAGATAAGAAGATGAAAGGTATTGCGATTCCATCTGGTGTTACGGGTTTGCTGGGTATTACAGAACCGGCTATGTTTGGTGTTAACTTAAAACTACGTTACCCATTTATTGCGGCAGTTTGCGCTGCGGCGTTATCAAGTGCGTTCATCACAATGTTTAATGTGAAAGCTCAGGCATTGGGCGCAGCTGGTCTTCCAGGCATCATTTCCATTACGCCAGAGAAGATTGGGTACTACATCGCGGGTATGGTGATCGCGTTCTTGACCGCATTTGTTCTCACCATTGTTCTTGGTATGCGTGACCGCGCTAAAGTCGGTAGAAAAGCAGCGGCTTAATCTGAACTCCTTAGGGGTGGAGTCCCCCAAAATCCACTTCTTTTCCTAAATGTTTTGGGGTGCTAGCCAAGCACTAATGGCTTGGCTAGCCTTTTTCAATTTTTACTTGGTAGTGAAGGTGTTCAACACGTTGGACTATCAGGGCTTTAATTTCAAGGTAAGCAAGATGAATCAAGTGTGGGTAACTGGTGATGCAGTTGTCGATCTAATACCGGAATCTGAGACTTCTTTACTCAAATGTCCCGGTGGTGCACCAGCGAATGTCGCCGTAGCTATTGCTCGTCTATCTGGTAAGAGTGCGTTTTTTGGACGTGTAGGTGATGACCCATTTGGTCGCTTCATGCAATCAACGCTCGATCAAGAGGGCGTGAGCACGGAGTTTCTCGTTAAAGATCCTGAGCAAAGAACATCAACAGTGGTGGTGGATTTAGACGAGCAAGGTGAGCGCAGTTTTACGTTTATGGTAAAACCGAGCGCTGATCAGTTTATGTCTGTTGAAGACATCCCTAACTTTAAGCAAGGTGATTGGCTGCATGTCTGCTCGATTTCACTGGCAAATGAGCCAAGTCGAAGCAGCACATTTGAGGCGATCAAAAGAGCAAAAGCCGCTGGTGGTTTCATTAGCTTTGACCCTAACTTGCGTGATGAAGTGTGGCAAGATCAATCAGAAATCCAAGCTGTCGTGATGAAGGCTGTAGCGATGGCCGATGTGGTTAAGTTCTCTGAAGAAGAGCTTTTGTTCTTAACTGACTCAACATCGATGGCGCAAGGTTTACAACAAATAGCCGCTTTGAATATTGCTTTGGTCTTGGTGACACAAGGTGCGAAAGGTGTTTGGCGCGTCTTTGAAAGTCAGAGTGAACTGATCACAGGTCAAGTCGTTAGTCCGATTGATACCACAGGTGCGGGTGATGCTTTTGTCGGAGGGCTACTGGCATGCCTGTCTCGGCATGACGATTGGAAAAATCATCCTGTTGTTAGCTCTGCGATTCAATGGGCAAATGGCTGTGGTGCATTAGCGACGACGCAAAAAGGCGCAATGACCGCGCTTCCGACCCAGACAGAATTGCTGCAATTTATTGGGCAATGATCTTCAGATCCAATTTCAGTTGAGAAAAATTATGAGCTTAAACAACCGTTGGACTGTAGAGCAAAGATATCGCCGACTTGAGCAAATCCCTCAGTGTGATATCGAAGAAATGACACTTTCACGTCAGCAAGATAAAGGCTTTCCTAGTTTTCATATCGCCCCTAGATTTGGGCTGTTAAATGACCCAAATGGGTTGTGCTATTTCAATGGTGAGCACCACATCTTTTACCAGTGGACGCCTGTGGGACCAGTCCATGGAATGAAATATTGGTACCACCTTTCTACTAACGACTTCATCCATTTTACTGATCATGGTGTTGGTCTTCATCCCGACCAAGACTACGATTCACATGGTGTTTATTCGGGTGGCGCTTTGGTGGAAAACAACAAGGCTTTGCTGTTTTTTACTGGCAATAAGCGTGACCAAAACTGGAATCGAATCCCAACACAGTGTTTTGCCACCATGGATTCAGACGGCAGCATTGAAAAGCACGGTGTAGTCATTGAGAACGAACATTACACGGAGCACTTTCGTGACCCAAAAGTTTGGAAGAAAGGCGACGACTATTTGATGGTGGTGGGAGCTCAAACCAAAACTGAGCATGGCTCAATGGTGCTCTATCAAAGCAAAGATTTGAAAACGTGGCAGCATAAAGGTCCTATCAAGACTAAGTTTTCTGACCTTGGGTACATGTGGGAGTGTCCTGATTTCTTTGAGATTAATGGTCAATCGGTGATGCTGTTTTCTCCACAGGGCGTGAGCAGTAATAATCCTTATGATTTCAAAAACATCTATTCTGTTGCGTATATCGTGGGTGATCAGTTGAACCTAGAGTCGATGATTTTAGAAAACCACCAAGATATTTTGCAGCCAGATTATGGGTTTGATTTCTACGCCCCACAAACCTATTTAGATGAGAATGGGCGTCGCATTCTTATTGCATGGATAGGGTTGCCAGAAATCGACACACCATCGGTCACACACCAGTGGGCAGGAATGTTGTCTCTTCCTAGAGAACTAACGTTGAAAGATGGTTTTCTTGTTCAAACTCCACTCCCTGAATTGGAGAGTTTAAGAAAAGAAGAGGTGGTCTTTGCACAATCCCATACACTGGAAAGCACAAGTTGTTTGATCCAATTAGACCTTGAGGGCGATGGCTTTGAACTTGAGCTGAGTAACCTCAAAGGTGACAACATCGTCTTTAGTGCGACAGAGCACGAGTTTATGCTGGACCGTCGTCACATGTCTCATTTGTACGCAGAAGAATTTGGTAGCATTCGAAAAGCACCAAGATTGGACGCTAAGCAGACGATTGAGATGTATATCGACAATTCTGTCATCGAGATTTTCATTAATGGCGGCAAACACACGATGACCAGTCGTTTCTTTATTGATGACCTTAGTAAAGTAATGTTGATAGGGTTGGAACAAGCAAGGCTTTTCCCTTTGAAAGGTATAACGGGTTTGTTTGAATCAGCTAAGTAACGGTTTCGAATACATTAAAACGCCCTTCATTGATTTAGTGAAGGGCGTTTTTCTTTCTAACTATCTAACTTAACTGCCTATCACGCACGTAAGTTGTTTGAACTAAGGTATCCAGAACAACTTCATTCTTGGTGACTTTGAAGTTTAGCGGTTGTTCTAAATCCCCAAATAGAGGTGCGCCGCCGAGTGTAGCTTACTCATCGTTGGCATCTCGAACCTAGTTCACATTATCGCGACGTTTTTACTTATAGCGTGAAAGAAAATCCCATAACCAAAGGTTCTAACTAAAAGAGATAGCAGGACTTTTATTTAGCGAATTCGACCTAATATCTTGAGTATGCCTAATCGCAGTTGGCGAAGAGGTGATGTTAATAATGCTTGCTGGCGCGTAAGACCCGTCAGTTTGAAGATGCATTCAAACACAATAAGGGAAAACAATGGCTAACGAATACATTCCACCAAAAGTTTGGACAAACGATAATGAAAACGGCGGTCAGTGGGCGAGCATCAACCGTCCGGATTCTGGCGCACGTCATGAGCAAGAGCTTCCAGTTGGTGAGCACCCATTCCAACTTTACTCAATGGGTACCCCAAATGGTCAGAAAGTGACGATCATGTTTGAAGAGCTTTTGGCGGCTGGCGTAACGGCAGCAGAATATGATGCATACCTGATTAAGATTGGCGATGGCGACCAGTTTGGCTCTGGCTTTGTGGCTGTTAACCCAAACTCTAAAATTCCGGCATTGGTTGACCGTTCGGGTTCTGAGCCAGTGAACGTGTTTGAATCTGGCAACATCTTGTTTTATCTAGCAGAGAAGTTTGATCATTTCTTACCAAAAGAAGGCGCTAAGCGTGCTGAGGTAATGAACTGGTTATTCTGGCTGCAAGGTTCTGCGCCATATCTAGGCGGTGGTTTTGGTCACTTCTACGCGTACGCACCAGAGAAGTTCGAGTACCCAATCAACCGCTTTACAATGGAAGCAAAACGTCAGTTAGATGTATTAGACAAGCGTCTTGCGAACAATGAATTCCTAGGTGGCGATGAGTACAGCATCGCTGATATCGCAACATGGCCATGGTACGGCAACCTTGTGTTGGGTCGTGCTTACGATGCGGCTGAATTCTTAGACGTAGAAAGCTACAAAAACGTTGTGCGTTGGGCAAAAGTAATTGATGAGCGTGAAGCGGTAAAACGTGGTCGAATTGTGAACCGTTCATGGGGTGAAGAATGGGAGCAGTTACCTGAGCGCCACAGCGCAGAAGATATTGATAAAGTATTGAAACTTAAACCATAAGCAATCTTGGCCTAGCTACGTCAAATGAGTTTAGTTTTATCTATGCTTATACAGTGACCTTAATCAAATCTATAGCGCACCATATACGGTGCGCTATTTTTATTCTCATTTAGTCTCGAAATGCTAATTTATATCACCTCTTGAAGAGCATTTAGTTCGTAGATGAATCTTTAATGTATTTATATATTATGATGCAAAAAAAGCTCATATTTCCATGTTAAATATGGACTGGTTATACTGCTTTATAATAATTAAATTATTTAAAAATTATAAACTGATTTTATATCCATTATAAATAAAATTAATGATAATTAATATTTGACATAACCACTAAATTTGTGTGGAATATGTGGGTTGATTTTTTTGATGAAATAAAATTAATTTCTAATAATTTTATTTATGACAAGCTTAGCTTTTAGCGATGTTTAATTATTAATGCTTATATCATGAAAGAGGATATGTATGATGTCGTCGTTTGAGTCGTACTGGGTTGGGATACGTCAAAGAATAGCCGCACAAACCGAAGGTAACCGCAGTTTAAAGTCTCTAGTCATTAAAAAGCAGCGTGTGAACTTAAATAACAGTGGGTTATCCTTTCGCGCTAAGTCCGGATGCCTTATCCCTCACTGTTATACCAAGTTCTCTGATGAGATAAACCTAAAAACATCGAAAAAATCGTCTCTTAGTTTTAAGAAAGGAAAGCTGTATTTTTCTCCGATTTAATAATAAATGAAATTTACATAAATTATAATCTGAGGTTTTTAAATTTATCGATAATTAATTACGATTTTATGATGCGTTTTCAATATGTTTTCTTGGTAAGTAATTAACTGGACTTATTGTTGGTTGTTTTTGTTGTTTCCTATTTAGATATGGATAAAAGCTCAACTACTTTTCCTATACCAACTTACTCCCTGAATTGACTTGTGCGCTTTTTCTCTCCTCTCAAAAAACATAGCGTTACGGAATTATTTTCGCTCCTGTTTCATTCTTCAAGACGAAAGCTCTACCTACCTCTCATTATTTTCGACAAACATTGAGTAAAAGTAACCAATCGTAACAAGGTGGCTGTAACTGAGCGCCGTTTCAATATACTCGTTTTTTAACTAGGTAATCCCGCGCTTTGAATTCATTCGGGTACCGTTTGTAAGCCTTAAATGCTACTAAGATAAGATGTCATGATGAGAAAAAGTACTATATTACACACAGTGTTAATTACAGGGTTCGCTGCTGTATCCTCGTTGGCTTATGCTGCGCCTTCAGTTGTGCCAAATGCGCCAGAACTCAGTTCTCGTGGTTATGTTTTGATGGACTTCCATACGGGGAAAGTACTGGTTGAACGTGATGCCCACAAACGTTTAAACCCTGCGAGTTTAACGAAGTTGATGACTGCTTATGTAGCTGGTCAAGAAATTAATACAGGCAATATTACGTTGAATGATGAGGTTGTCATCAGCAGAAATGCTTGGGCAAAAAATTTCCCAGATTCTTCAAAAATGTTTATTGAAGTCAATACTTCCGTTTCTTTGTCTGACTTATACCGTGGTCTGATTGTTCAATCTGGTAACGATGCCAGTGTCGCTATTGCTGAGCATGTTGCGGGAAGTGAATCAGGGTTTGTGAGTTTGATGAATAGTTGGGCCGCCAAGCTTGAATTGTCTAACACGGCATTCACCAACCCTCACGGCCTAGACAGTGACGGTTTATATTCGACACCTTATGATATTGCCAAATTGGGCCAAGCGATTATTCGTGACTTACCTGATATCTATCCGCTGTATAGCGAAACCTCGTTTACTTACAATGGCATCACTCAATACAACCGTAATGGCTTGCTTCGTGATCGTAGTATGAATGTCGATGGCATGAAAACTGGTTATACAAGTGGTGCGGGTTATAGTCTAGCGACTTCTGCAACACAAGGTGATATGCGTTTGATTGCTGTAGTGATGGGAGCGAAGAGTGAGAATGTTCGTGAATCAGAAAGCAAGCAGCTGTTAAGTTATGGCTTCCGCTTTTACGATACGGTAATGCCGACTGAGGCGGGTGCGGAACTTGCGAAAGCTCGAGTTTGGATGGGCGAAAAAGACGAGCTTACTGTCGGCGTAGCTAACGATGTTTATCTCACTTTGCCAAAAGGAGATGTAAAAAATCTGCAAGCGGAAGTTGAATACAACGGTGATTTAGTTGCGCCAATTTCTGAGCAACAAGTGGTTGGTAAAGTGCTTTACAAAGTCGAAGGTAAGGTCGTAAATGAAGCCGAGCTCGTTGCATTGGAGTCCGTGGAGGAAGGCAGTTTATTCAAGCGAATTTTAGACTGGTTTAAGCAATTGGTCGCTAGCTGGTTCTAAACAGTAGCGAACTTCTGTCTATATCACTCTATCTTGTTAATGTTCTATTAAATCAATTTACTAAGGCGACCAACGTGGTCGCCTTACGTTTTTGGAATACTCGTTGCGTTAAAACACAGGCCCTCTTGTAAGGGTGTGTTTTTACCTGACCAAGAGCGTTTTGTGTTTTTGGGTGCGAGAGAAAAGAAACTAGAACAAGAATGGAGTGACACGTGCACAAGATTTTATCTTTGACATTGATTTTATCGCTCATGGGCTGCGCTATGCCTTACCAGCAGGAGGTCGATAGCGGCCAATGTGTTGGAGTCATGACCTCTCAGGATGCATATGGTTATTTAAACCCAAACCATTACACGATGCAGGTACTCGCGCTAAAGCAAGAAAAAGATGTGAAAGATTATATTCGCTATATCGATCCTAAGCATCCGGTTTGGGTTAACTGGAAAAACAGCCGAGGCACGCGTTGGTATACGGTAACTGTTGGTGATTTTAAAACGAAGCAGGATGCCTACAATGCGCTTTCTTCATTACCAAGCCGTGTAAAGCAGTCATCCCCGTTTGTGCTGACTTTTGCGGAAATGCAGCGTAAGCAACAAACGAGTGTTGTGAGAATGCGTTAGCCAACAAAAAACGGAAGCGATGGCTTCCGTTTTTGTATTTAGGAGTAAGCTTAAAGCGCCGCTAAAATCGTTTCTGCTTTGCTTGCTTCAAACTCTTTTGGCTCTTCAACGTTAAGCTTAGCCACTGTGCCGTTTTCAATGATCATCGCGTAACGTTGTGAGCGAATACCACCAAAGCCGCCTGTATCCATTTCAAGACCCAATGCTTTAGTAAAGCTAGCGTCGCCATCACCCAACATCAGAATCTCAGAAGCGTTTTGAGCTTCGCCCCACGCTTGCATCACAAATGCATCGTTTACAGAAACGCACGCAATTAAATCAACACCTTTTGCCTTTAGCTCATCAGCTAATACCACATAGCCTGGTAGATGAGCTTCTGAACAGGTAGGGGTGAATGCGCCAGGTACAGCAAAGAGTACGACTTTCTTGTTCGCAAACAGTTCTGTAACGTCGTGGTTAACCATACCATCGGCAGTCAACTCACTTAGAGTTGCAACTGGTAGAGCTTGGCCTTGTTGAATCATGATTCTATTCCTTTTTGTGTGCTAGTTTAGCTTTCTCAGTCTAGCGTTTATAAATGCGGTTAACCACAGAGTCTTTGTAGGGTTTTAATACCTACGCGTTTGACCTAAGGCGTGGCACTATGCCTTTATTGCAACGCTTCGTGCTGGTTTACGTATTGGCTAACAAGGTGACGATATTTCGCCTTTAACTCGTTATCGATAAAGCTGGCATCAATCGCGTTCATTGTAAATTGGGCAAGTTCACTCTTACTCATTGGATGTGCGTTGTTGACGGCCAGAAAGTTATCCGTCATGTAGCCACCAAAGTACACAGGATCGTCTGAGTTAATCGTTACGGCGACACCTTTTCGTAGCAAATCCACAATATTGTGATCTTTCATATCGTCGAATACACATAGCTTAAGATTCGATAACGGACACACTGTCAGTGGCATTTGGCTTTCGATTAAGGATTCAACTAATGCTTCATCATCAACACAGCGAACACCGTGATCCACGCGGCTCACGTAAAGCATTTCAATTGCATCGCTAATATTTTGTGCGGGGCCTTCTTCACCTGCGTGAGCAACGGTAAGTAAGCCTTCTTCTACTGCTTGTTTAAATACGCGCTTGAATTTAGCTGGCGGATGACCTTGTTCTGAAGAATCTAGTCCAACACCAATGATCTTATCACGGTGTTTCAGAATAGCCTGTAGGGTCTCTATGGCGCTCTCTTCTGAAAGGTGACGGAGAAAACACGCAATAATTTGCGAGGTAATGCCAAGTTTTTCGTGACCATCTTTTAGCGCGCGAGCGATTCCATTGATAACAGTGTCAAAGTCTATGCCGCGTTCTGTGTGTGTTTGAGGGTCAAAAAAGATTTCGGTATGAACAACGTTGTCTTCTTTACAGTGCAGTAAGTATTCCCAAGTGAGATCGTAAAAATCTTGCTCCGTACGCAGAACTCCCGCTCCTTGGTAATAGAGGTCGAGAAATGATTGTAAGTCTGTGAACTGATATGCGCTGCGTAGTTCACTCGGAGAAGAGTAAGGGATCTCGATGCCGTTTCGTTTTGCTAATTTGAATAAGAGTTCCGGCTCAAGTGAACCTTCGATATGTAAGTGCAGCTCTACTTTTGGAAGACCTTGAATAAATGCGTTCATATTCCACCTTATGTGTATTGTGGATGCAGTTACTCTAAGAATAGGTATAGATAGAAATAAATCGAACGCTATCACAAAGAGTAAGACCCACGATGATCTCAACTCTTCGTAATCAGCACTTTGCGGGAACTGGTAGAGACCCCCAAACCATATCATTGGGGTTATACGAAGCAAACGAGAGGGATTATACGCAAAAATATCGCTTTGGCTATCCGCAAATAACCTAACTGTCATTAGCCACGGGTTTTCCTGTGAGCGAAACGACTATTTGCAAGTCACTTGAGTATAGAGGAGCCAGTTGTTTTTGCGTGTGTGAGAGGCACGTGTAATTAGAAGAGTAGTCTAAAAGAGTGGAGATTCGTTTGAGCAAAGGTAGGTGGCGGTACCTTGCACAACGATAAAGGCAGAGAAAGCACTAGAGAGCATTTATAGATCGAATAACTTATCAAATTCTCTTTGTTCCATAATGTCTTCTATGCGGCGTCGAGTTTTCTGCTTTACCGCCGCCGCGTTTTGTTCAGACTCTTTTTTGTCTTTTTCTGACTGCTTCTTACTTTTTCTAGCCATTGGATACCTTCCAAATTAGTTGCATTATCCATTAATGCATGAAAACTGAATCAGTTAACAGTAAAACTTCCTAACTTTGAACCTGAATCACAGAGAATAGTTCCAGATTGCGTTTTCTCACAATATTCAAAATCGATCATGAAGCTATGAGAAAGAAGTTTCGGTAATACGTGCCTTCGTAAAATATCACCATTTAATTGATGTATTTTAGCGTTCCAAGAGGTTTGAGGTTGTTCTAAATTAAATTCAATTTCTAACATTTATTCTCCTGTTTTTTAGTGATTTTCTCTTTGTTAAGTAATTGATACCAATGCCTTTGACGGCCAGTTCTTTTTGAGGACATGATTTTTCCTATAAATAATAAATTAAGCAGTACTATTCAGTTTATTTTAGATAGCACAAAGCAATGCCTAAAATTAGGCTGAGTGATTGATGAAAGAATATTTTTGAAGGAGAGAGGTTTGGTGCAGCATGGGCATGCTACACCAAGAAAAGCAGTCTTATAGAGGAGTTACTTCAGTCGCTTGAGGACCTTTTTTACCTTGCTCTACATTGAAGCTTACTTTCTGACCTTCAGTCAGTGTTTTGAAACCGTCAGAAACGATAGCGTTAAAGTGTACGAATACATCTTGGCCGCCGTTGTCTTGAGATAGAAAACCGAAGCCTTTAGTTTCGTTAAACCATTTTACTGAACCAGTTACTTTAGACATAAAAATACCTTTGAATTAAACATTAAAATTATGATTTGTTTTGTGGATCTTTTCTAAGCTATTGAATGTTCAATCAAGAGGAAGTTGTACGCAGGTGTCTGAATTGGGGATTCAAGATTTTACTGAGAGGAAACTTAAACTAAATGTTGCATTAACAGCTCTCTTCTAAGAGCCAAGGCACACTATACACCTTGTTTAGAAAATAGCTACATTTATTTTAGATAAATTAAATGTGCTCATTATTAACTCGATAAATTGTATTGTTCGAAAAAGTTGAATAAGTAGAACGAATAGTATGGCTCATAATTTTAGCTCATCAACCTAAAATAGAACCTTATCGATAGCCATAGATTGAACATGCGATTTGCAAGCGGTCACAAAGATAAACTAGGAGAACTAGTATGAGTACATTCAGAGAAATTCGTCAGCTTATTCCTGCGCAACCTACTGCTGATGGTGATGGAGTGAAAATTCGCCGAGTAGCGGGTTTCAATCATGCTAGCTTTTCTCCATTTTTGATGATGGATGAACTCAAATCAGAAGACCGCGCTGACTATATCGGCGGTTTCCCTCCGCATCCGCACCGAGGTATTGAGACGCTTACTTATATGTTGAAAGGTCATTTCCAGCATCGTGATCATATGGATAATGTTGGTGAGCTTCGTTCCGGTGGTGCACAGTGGATGGCGGCAGGAAGAGGCGTCATCCATAGCGAAATGCCTATTATGAAGGAAGGCGAATTGCATGGTTTCCAAATTTGGATTAACCAGCCTGCGAAAAATAAGATGCAGCCAGCTCAATATCATGACTTTCAACCTGAAACGATCACTGAGTTTGATACTCCGAATACGGGGGTTGTACGTTTGATTGCGGGTCATATGACTATAAACAACGAACGAATTCAGGGGCCGCTAACAGAGACAGGTGTTGCTGCCACGGTAGCCGATTGGAGAGCGATGGGGGGGCAAGCTTTGAATTTGAACACGGATCAAGACAACAACATGATGCTCTATGTCTATAAAGGTCGTATTCAATTAAAAGGTCGTGAGATCAATCAAGGCGAAATGGCCATTTTATCGAAAGGTGAATGGGTTGAATTGCAGGCCGAAAAAGAGAGTGGTGCACTGATCTTTATTGGTGAGCCAATTAATGAACCCGTGGTGCATTATGGCCCTTTTGTCATGAATAGCATGGAAGAGATAGAACAAGCCATCCAAGATTACAACTCTGGGTTGTTTGAAACTTACTAGTTTGGACTGCCTACTCGCTTTTTCAGTTAGCGAGCAAATTAAAACAGTTTTGAGCCTGAATATTGGGCTCGACCAGAAGCAAATACGATAATCCACTGCCATCGAATTTGCGTTAGCCACGTTTAATCCACGTGGCTTTTTTCTACTTCTGACTCCAGCGTATGATGGCTTCCTTTCCTGCTTCAATTCCTAACTCATAAGCATGACGCAGTGGTGCTGGCGATCGACTCAGCCGTTTCAACTTGAATGTTTCAGGAGGACACACTTGAATGATTTCGATACCAGGTGGTGGGTTGTTGATCAGCGCTAAGGTCTGATTGTAGCGAACTTCACGTGTCAACATAGGTTCAATTAATCCGGGCGTTTCTTTCAACATCCTCCTAGTTAGGGCGCTGAATCTTCCTCTTGGCTTTTGATAGCTTGCGGGCTGACTGCGTAAAACCATAATCTTTTTGGCTCCTCGCTTTATTGCTTCTGCAACAGGAAGTGCGTCTGAGACGCCACCATCAACGTATTGAATTCCGTTCAGTGATACGCCATTTCGGTAAAGTACAGGCAGTGCGCTGCTGGCTTTCATTGTTTCTGCCAAGTCGTCGACATCAGGAAGGTGGTACTCCGCTTGCCCATTGTCTTGACGCGTCACGCCTAAAAAGAAAGGTCGTGAATCAGCTTTGAGCGCAGATTTATCGATGCCAAGTTCTTCGAGGGTGACATTCCACATCCAGTCTAAGTTCATCATATCACCACCACGTAGAAGTTGAGATGGAGAGAAAAATTCTTTTCTTAAGCTGTAATCGAGGTAGATTTTTAAGTTACGTCCGGGCATTTTAGCTAAGTAGGCAGCCAAGTTGCTGGCACCCGCAGACACTCCCCAAAAGCTATCAAATGGAGAGAACTCGCTAGCAAGAAAATGATCGAGTATGCCGCATGAAAATACGCCTCGCATGGCTCCACCTTCGACAATCAATGCTCGAGAGCCTACTTTTTCCATCACTTCGCTCCACTCTTTATCAATCGGATAATAGCGTGCAGCTTAACGCATAATGGTTTTATACCCAAGTGGGCCAAAGGTCTAGGTTGCGTTCCTTTGAATAAAAAGGGCATCAACGGATGCCCTTGTCACTTTTAGCCTATGGAATTGCGGGTAATTGAGTCGCTAATTTAGTGAAGG
The DNA here is from genome assembly GCF_033338615.1 of Vibrio sp. Vb1980. Classification (NCBI taxonomy): domain Bacteria; kingdom Pseudomonadati; phylum Pseudomonadota; class Gammaproteobacteria; order Vibrionales; family Vibrionaceae; genus Vibrio; species Vibrio sp. Vb1980. Next base: position 16,771 of record NZ_JAWOSZ010000004.1, on the reverse strand, counting down.
AGACCGAGCCAATTAGCCCCCTTACATAGAGCCATACCTGTAGTCCCATACTGATCGTTGTTGGAATAGTTTGATGATCACTTGTTAAATAGGCATACAAACACTATCCAGAGCGTTGTAAGCAAAAGTAATGGGGTGAATACTTTCTGGATAGAAGCGCCATCAGTTAAATTGTAAATTTTGATGGATTCATTATAGAACGCTCGTTTGAATTCTTTGAAGCTAATGTCGCTCTTCGCATGCGACTGTTCATAGTGCTGGTGCGCTGCGTCCGATAGTTGGTATTCCAAGTCTTGGAGCTCGTACTCCTTGTTAAAAAACGCATCCCAAGCCGAAAGGCGGGCTATCGTTTTAGGAGATGGATCTCCATTTAGTTTCTCTAGACGTTTAGCATAAGCTGCTTGATATTTATCCACGGTATATTCCTGTCTGAATAGACGTTGAGTTAGAACATATGTAAAAAAGAAAAATAAGTAATAAAAGGTTTTTTACGTTCTATACCTGTGATAAATGCTAAAAATTTCAATGCTCTAGCACTCCGATGTCGCAAATGATATTGATGGAATTGCTCTGCGACAAATAAAATAATTACTCTAGATAACAACGAATTTTTGTTGTTTTTTTTAAAAACTGATCATGAGATTGAGTGGGGATTTTTACCGAGAAGAATTTCGCTACTGTAACTGTCTATATTTACTCAAAAAGAGAAAATCTTAGAAGCTTTCTTTGATTGATGTGAGATATTTTAGGTCGAAAAGCATTAATTTTGGCTATGCTTATAGTTCGTCTTTTTTGTTGTTGAACTCTACTTCGAGGGGGAAAGAACCCATATTTCGAGCATAGGATAGCTCGCTTTTTCGTTACGTCGTTCTTGGAGTTTGAATCAGTGACGACGCTATGAGTCTAGCATCTTGAACTCACTTGGGTGTATTGATTAATTATAAAAGTAAAGCAGTGCTGAGCTAGGATAAACTTCAACGTAAAGGTGACGGTATGAATATACAATCAGCCATTATTGAATATGCGATAGCGATTATAGGCTTACTTTTGACGGGCGTTACCCTCTGAGCATGACTGCCCAGAGGATAGAAAGTGCATTAGCCGATCGCTAACGATTGATGTTATATCGAGCCATTGCAGCTTCTTCAGACGATACAACCGTTTTACCAATTGGTGCGAGTGAAATAACCGCTAGTTTGAGGTGTTGGAGCGCAAACGGAATGCCGATTATGGTGACAAAGCATGCTGCTGCAGAAAGTACGTGACCGATAGCTAACCAAAGGCCTGCAAACACAAACCAAAGGACGTTACCAATAACGCCGAGCGGACTCGTGCCAATGTCCATTTCATTGGTCAATTCATCGCGTGAGATGGCCTCTTTACCGAATGGGAAAAAGGAAAAATTACCCATAACGATACACGCACGCCCCCAAGGTATTCCGATGATGCTAATAAAGGCCAAAATACCAAAAAACCACCATAGCAACCCCATAAATACGCCACCAAATACAAACCAAATGATGTTACCAAGTGTTCTCATTCTATTTCCTTTATTCTTGAATGTGATGATTCAGATACGTGAGAGCAGCGTAAAACAAATCTAAACCGTCTGTTTTGTCGATGTGTGCTTTCGTGCCCTCATTGACCTGATTGATAGAATAATCGCCGTAGTCTTAACAGAGAATGAATGCCTTCCCTAAGGCAAGTCTTTTTAGTATAGAGCGTAATACTCAATCAAGCATATAGCCAAGAATCGCATTATCTAGAGACAACTTTCTCGAGATATTGACAAATTTGCTCTGCCAATCGATGGCTGGCAACGTTGCGTGTTACTACTTCATCAGCAATATTTCCAGACTCAACGACGCCAAACCAATCGAGCAACATCGAATGGAAACCTTTACTCGTCAGCATTGGCGTCCAGTCTTTCAAATTGATTTTTTGCTCTTGGTTAGCTTGCCATAGTTTGCCTTCAACGAAGGAGTCGAACTCAACTGCCTTGTTTGCATAACAAGCTTGAACGCGCTCTGTAGTGATACCGAAGTGGCGATTCATCGAGGCGTGGAGCAAAGTATCTCCATGTTGCCACTGAATATCTAAACGCGCCAACTGACCACCTTCAAGTTGATGAGTTACATAAGCATCTTTTAGATCTGCTTTGGCTGTGACGTTAACGCTGTCTAATGGGTGAATAAAATCATCAAATATAAAGGTACGAACATCCCCCGGTAGTTGGTGACGGTTCTTTTCCCAGCGTAGCGACTTTAAGTCAGATATGTTGCCTTGCTGCACTTGTGGCATATGTTGGTTATAAAGTGGAATGTGACGACGGTTAAAGCCCACATAGAGTGGCTGTCTCTCTTTTTCGGCAATATCGTACAGCTTTTCGACGTCATCAGCACTGTTCGCTAATGGTTTGTCGACAAAGGTTGGGATTCCATGTTGCAGAAAAAATGCCGCTATTTGAAGGTGTACGCTTGTTGCCGCATGAATCATGACGGCATCGACGCCAAAGTGCAGAAGTTGTTGGTAGTCCTGGCAGATCTCTGAGATTCGATACTGCTTAGCCAGGCTCTCAAGTGTGTTTGGGTTGCGGGTACAAAATACAAGTTCGATATTTGGAAGCTGAGTGATAACAGGAAGGTATGCTTTCTGAGCGATATCCCCTAGACCAATAATACCAATTTTCATCCTAGTCCTTATCTCGATGTATGGATCGCGGACTGTCAGTATAACGCTTGGCGCGGCGATGAGTTTAAATACCTTGTTAGAAAAAGCCTGATTCACACTTTGAGCCAGGCTTTATTGAATGATTTAGGAAACGGCTCGGCAGGCTTTGAATATATCTAACTTGCTATCGTAGGCTTGAGTTTGTACATCCATAATGCCTAATAAAGAGTGGAACACGTTATCATGTGAGTATTGGCCTGCATTCTGTGCTTGTATATACAAACAGTCGGTATTGATCTGCTTCGCTTGTTTAAAGCCCGAAGACAGCCACATAATCAAAGGAACGCGTTTTTGGAAATCTGGTGCAAGGCCATAAGGCATACCATGTAAGAACAATCCGTTTTCGCCTAGTGACTCACCGTGATCCGATATGTAAATTAGCGCGGTATTATACTCAGACTCTAACGCTTTAAGTTTTTTGATGGTTTCTGCCAATACAAGATCGGTGTAGCGTATTGTATTGTCATATGTGTTCACTATTTGTTCGATGCTACAGTTTTCGATATCTGCACGTGGACAGTCTGGTTTAAAGAAGGCGTTGTCTCTTGGGTAACGCTGAAAGTAGGTCGGACCGTGGCTTCCTATAAGGTGCATGGCGACCACTCGGTTACCGTGCATATCCGCGACTTCCTGATCAAAATGATCTAATAGCGCCATGTCGTAACAAGTTTGGCCATTACACATAGGGCTTACTTGCTTTCGATCCACTTCGATTTTCTTGATCTTGTGGGCTACTTCTTTATCCCCACCGTCATTTTCTTTCCAAATGAGGTCAACCCCGGCGCGCTGCATTATATCGAGAGCATTGTCCTGGTTATCCGCTTTGGCGCGTTCAAACTCGTTTCGCGTGAGCTGTGAAAACATACAAGGCACAGATACAGCAGTCGCGGTGCCACAAGACGCGACGTCTTGAAATGAGATAACATCCAGTTTACTAGTATAAGGGTTTGTCTCTCGTGTATAGCCATTGAGTTGGTAGTTCTGAGTTCGAGCGGTTTCTCCTACGACAAAAACCAGTAGTGTTGGTTTGCTCTGTGCTTGCTGTACGGCGCTATTTGACTGCTTTGCATCTGTGCCGATTTCTCGATATGGCTCTGGCGTGGTGAAATATTTTTCCTTCACATACCCGGTCGCGCTGTAAACGAACTGGGTGGGTATGATGATTTTTTTTAGGTGGCTATTGTTGCGCCCTACAGATGCGTAGTCTTGATAGTACACGCTGGCAATGACGGCGATGACAGCTAGCGACGACAGCATCGATACTAATTTGGTAACAGAGAAGTACAGTAATTGGTGACGTTGAGATTGCAGCTTGACCCTAAAGACAATTATCGCTGGGATAACTCCCATAATCAGCGTCCAAATTACAGAGTGAGCACTCAGGTAAGAACTCGCCTCGCTCGAATCGGTTTCAACAATATTGGCAATCATTCCAGAATCGAAAAGTGTGCCATAGTTATAGCTTGCGTAGCTCACCATACTTGAAACAATGATTAAAATTATAAAGAACGGCTTGCCGATCCAAGGCCAACTAAATAAATTAAAAAGGAAATTGAGCGCGGCAAGAAAGAAAATTGGTATTGTGATAATAAATCCAATCTTGACATTATCTAAGTGTGTAAAGATGCCGATCAGTTCTTTATAAATAGGGATATTTACGACGAGAGCGAAATACAGCGCCAACAGGAAAGTAAAGGTAACGTAAGAGATACCTCTCTGTTGTAAATCATGTGTCTTCATTATGAGTGTCTTGAATAAAAATTAGAGCAAGAACGAAGCCCAAATAAAAAGGGCAAGAGTTAACGCAACAAATACTGCTGCTGAGCCAATATCTTTGGCTCTACCACTGAGCTCGTGCCAGTCATCGCTAACACGGTCGACAACCGCTTCTACGGCGGAATTAATGAGTTCGACGATCAATACCAAGAACAGGCTACTGATCATCAGCACTCTTTCGTATGTGGTGACAGGAAGGAAAAAAGCACAGACGGAAAGCACCAAGGCGAGAATCAATTCTTGTCTAAAAGCGGCTTCGTGTGTCCATGCGGCTTTCAATCCTTGAAATGAATAGCCGGTCGCATCCATGACACGGCGTATACCTGTTTTACCTGGCTTCAAAATATGACCTTACTATTTAAGCATTGGGATGGAACACATATCCCAGAGAGGTAACGAGATTAATCGTTACAGCGTGAAACATTTGTGAATAGAATCCATCGCGCGATAATTTAAGAAAAGTGCTTATTTAATCAAGATCGTAGACGGTATAGCCTTTGTGCTGGAGGCATTTACGCAATACGAGAGATTGAGTTTTGGTTGAATCATTTGTTCCACTCAAAGCACCAGCTCCAGCTCCTACAGCACCGCCGGCAGCAGCACCGACAGCCGCTCCACCTAATCCGTCTTCTAGCGCACCAGCAGCTGCGCCGATCAATGCGCCTGTAACTGCCCCATTAGTGGCTTCAGATTTCGCTGCCTCTGATTTGTCGACATTTTCTGCATAGCCTTGGCAGTAAAGAAAGTCTTGTTCATATGTACTAGGGTCGACATTGGTCATGTCGACGACAGGTTTTTGGTTGTAGGCGCAAGCTGTAAGCGTAGAAGTAAGCGCCATAATCAGGATAAAAGATTTATACATGAGTACTATCCATTTAGTGTGTGAATCTTATGGATTAAATGTACACTGTTTTATTGTTGGGCTCTGTCGCTTGAGTGTATTGAAGTGTCGTCTTCTGTAAACGGGGTAGGAAGGTTAAGTTAACTGTCTGATTTTTTGAGGCTAAGTGTGAAGCAAGCTCCTCCAAGTGGGCTATGGTAAATCGAAACTTCTCCACGTTGAAGCTCCATTATCTGTCTGACAATCGCCAAACCGAGCCCAAACCCGCTCGTCTTTTTGTTGCGAGATTCATCCGCGCTGTAAAATGGTTCGAATAGATGAGGCCAATGCTTTTCTTCAATACCTATGCCATCATCATGAACATTGATGAAGCAGCGGTGCTGATCGTGTTTTATCTCTACTAAAATCTGCTTATCTGCGTACCGCATTGCATTGCGCAGCAAGTTATCTAAGGCTCGCTTTAACAATTTTGGGTCAGCAAACGCAAGAACGTTTTCTGAGTTTACTTCTTGAAGCGAGATAGCGAGCGTAGTCTCTTTTTGCCATCTCTGTCGTAACTCTTTGACTAAGTTGAATAGGACGACTTCTTCTTGAGTTTGTAATGCTGTGTCAGGACGCTCCATCTTTGCGTAGTAAAGCAATTCTTCAACCATTTCTTCCATCTCGTCAATGTCTTCGACGATACTGTAAACATACTTTTTCTGTTGTTCAGTTAAGGTTGAATCCGATAACAAATCTGCTTGCCATTGTAAGCGGAAGATTGGGGTACGCAATTCATGTGCAACGGCGTTAGTTAGCATTTTATTGCTAGTGATCAAGCGAGATACTTTATCGGCCATCGTGTTAAAGCTTTTGTTTAACGTCCCAACAGACTTAGCGCTTGAGGTACTAGCTCGAGCCTTGAAGTTACCTGAGGCAAACTCAACGGTCACTCTCTCTAGCTCTCGAATCCGACGGCTTAAGAACCAGATCAACAATATGCAATACAGAGCAAATCCAGCTAAAAAGAACAACCAAACGATATTGTCATCAAAGTTGGCAGCTTTAACCACAGGACTATTCGGATTATCGCTCATTTTAAAGATAGGCGTGCTCGCATCTAGGCGGAACCAGATATCCCTTTCTTCATCGTAAGCGACGTTAACGGAGGTATCACTTTCAAACGCCTTTTTGATGTCTGTTGGAAGCTCTTCAAGCGTATGAGGCACCAACAAACGATGGCTTGATGTGGCAAATTGTTCCAACTGTTGTTGAGTATATTCTAATCCGTGTTCTTTATAGATAGGGTAGATCAGATCGTGAAAAGCTTGACCCTCATGCTCTTGTAATAGGTAGTCATAATCTGTGTTGATCTCATAAACTAAGAACTCGTATCCCCACAAGCTAGCCATAAACAGAATGATAAGGCCAACAAAGCTTTCCAGATAAATCCGTCTCATTATTCATTCCATGCATCAGGCATAAATAGGTAGCCTTTGCCGCGAACGGTAATGATTTTTTGTGGTGAGCAAGAAGCATCGCCTAGCTTCTTTCTCAGTGTCACTATGCGATTATCAATGGTGCGGTCTGTTCCATCGTATTCAATACCACGTAGTGTTTTGGTCAGCCACTCACGTGATAGTGTTTTTTCAGCATGCGTAGCAAGAACCCACAACAAATCGAACTCGCCGTCTGTCAGCGCAATTTCTTCTTGGTTCATTACGCACGATTTACGCAACCGGTTTAAACACAGAACACCAATTTGTAGGCAGTTTTCGGACTCGGTAGGCGCCGCCTCTTTTCTTCTTAATAGCATGCGAATACGAGCTAGCAATACGCGAGGTTTGATGGGTTTAGTAACAAAGTCATCTGCGCCTATTTCTAATGCGGCGACATGATCGAAGTCATCATCACTTGCTGTCAGCATCAACACTTTGCCTTTGTAGCATTCTCGGATTTGACGACATACACTCAGACCATCTTGCCCGGGTAGCATCAAATCTAACAGCACTACGTCTGGTTGTGTGTCAATAATCGCATTAGGTGCGTCCGTCCCATTGTCGATACATTTGACCTGAAAACCTTGTTCAACAAAATACTCACCCAACATAGTTTGTAATTTGGGATCGTCTTCCACAATGATTAGAGATGGTTTGATTTGTTGTGCGTTCATTTAAGTGATGTATACAATATTTAATATCAATGGAACTTAAACAAATTTACGAATTATTTCAAATAAAGCTTTCTCAGAATAAGGTTATCGGATGAGTTAATTGGATAAAATTGCCAATTAATGATTTAAATCTAATCACCTATCACATTTAGAGAGATGCAAAAAGGCGCAACGTTTGCGCCTAGGTATGGAATCTTAAAGCGAAATTACCGCTTATTCGGTGGTACACACGACGCTGTTGTCGCTGCCAAATGCATTTGGAACGTAAGCATCAGCTTGTGGGTCATTTTCCCACTTCGCGTCATCGAGCAAGTAACGGAACTGAACGTTCTGCGCTTTAGGTAAGCGGGTTTTAAATTTAAACTGACGACTTTTCTTCACTAATTTCATCGGTTCTGGCTGCCAGTTGTTGAAGTCTCCAGCAATTTGGACAGAGTCCCACTGATCTTTATCTAGCTCGAACGTGACTTCGACTTCATCTTTTGTCTTAAAGAATCTCTTTTTAAGCATTGATCTTTCCTTGTTCGTACAAAAACCGTTCTAACTATTACTCGTGTTTCATAATGATTTCAAGTTTTATCGAATTGTTGCTGGTATCTGATGAGGGGAGTATCCGAACGGTGAATAGCTCGTTGTCCTGGTTTCGTGTACTGAGGGAGCGTTAGAGAGAAAATTCACTAGCCTAAAATAGTCAAAGAACAGAGTTTGTTAGCGAGCCGAGAGTCCGTATCTTGAAGTCAAATCGTTATCATGTATTATCTTAAATCACCATTTTCCTTGATGTAGCTATGTTGAAGTTTAACCGTACATTGTTGACTGCGATAGTTTGCTTAGTTGCTATGCTTTTGAGTAGTGTCGCTCCTGTGGCGCAGGCTTCCGCTCCGATGAAAACAATTGAAGTACGCGATCTTATTGTTCAACAGGCTGCTCTGCACAAACAACTTGGCGTCAATGACGACTGCGTAGAATCACATCACGATGAGTCAGCCATCAATAAGGCACAACAATCTCACACGAGTTGTAGCTCTTCCTGCATGGTCAAAATTCCCGCCAACTTATCTCAAAACGACTTACTGCTTCTTCCTTATAGCCTTGCCTTGATTGATAGGCCTCTAGTCGAAAAAGTAGTGACAGTGATCACCAAACTTTATCGTCCTCCGATTGTTTAATTCCTCATCTCAAATTACTTGGGGTTTCCCCCTTTTTACCAAATGAAATGATTTGGCATTTGAATGCCATAAGGAAATAAACAATGAAAAAACTACTTGCCTTATGTAGTGCACTTTTACTGACTTTTACCGCTCATGCAGCGCAATTTGAAGAAGGGAAGCACTACAAAGTTCTGGATGTTAAGAAAGCATCGAAACCTGTTGTGACGGAATTCTTTTCTTTTTATTGCCCACATTGCTACAAGTTTGAGTCGCTTATTGAGCGTTTAAAACCTGCTCTGCCAAAAGAGGCAAAGTTTGAAAAGGTACATGTGGGGTTCATGGGCGGAGATATGGCGATTCCGATGGCCAAGTCCTACGCGACGATGGTGTCGCTAGGAGTTGAAGATACAATGATTCCTGCTATGTTTGCCCAAATTCATCAAAAGCGACAAGCGCCAAAAGACGAAGCTGAGCTGAAACAGCTGTTCGTTGATAATGGCGTCGAAGGTAAGAAGTTTGATGCGGCGTACAATAGTTTCGCCGTAAACTCAATGCAGAAAGGTTTTGATAAGCAATTCTCTGCCAGCACGTTGAGAGGGGTTCCGGGTGTGGTTGTGAACAATAAATACATTGTTTTGGCCAACGAAATTCGTACTTACGACGAGTACAATCAATTAGTTAATTACTTATTGACGCTGTAACTGTAAATAGCATTGAAGCTTAAAAATGGCGACGGTAGAGTCGCCATTTTTTATGCTTATCACTTTCGTATTATCTAAGAACGCTTGTACATGCTTGAGTCGGAACACTAGTCATAAATATGGCATGCGGATAAAACAAGCTAGCAGCAGTGATTGCAACATTACATGGCTGAGCAATCGTGGTTTTAATCACATTGGTAAGCACGGCGCCTGTATTATTTACTGTTTGAGCGGCGGCTTGTTGTGCCTGGTAAGACACGCAACCTGTCGTTGCATTGATCATCGCAGTGCTAAACAAAAGTTTGCGAAAAAACATATTCATATCCTTTGTGAATGCTTTGAATTACTTATATGTGGATTGATTCATAAATGAAACAAAACAGTGTTCAAAATATGTGTGCATTCACGAAATGAACATTGTTTTATAAAAAGACGTTTTTTTGTGATCTTAGTACTGGACAGACCAGGTTATGAAACTAAAGCCAATCCGTGCATTACGATTACGCCGAAGGTCAGTTTGCTCCTCATTCCTTGATATCCCTTGGGCTCGGCGTCTTGTTCGACTTTCCTCACGAGCTTTTCTGCATACCAAACAGCAAGGTACCCAATTGCTAAGAGTAGGGTTGCGACTGCGTAATGTTTGTGGCCCTGCAGTAATGCGCCCCAAGCCAGTAAGACAAAAAGGTTGCTGAGAATTAATATATTTCGGCTAAGGCGATGGTAGTAATGCTCAATGCCATTACCCCAAAGGATGCCGGATAAAAAACTTAATATAACGGCGCTATATGCGATGAAAAATTGCTGACCACTTAAATTGAAGAGTGAGATGTCAGTGAAAATCAGCCCTAAACTAAACACAAATGGAACCAGGCCTAAGTAACCGAGTTGTAGCATGGTTGAGCGTGTTGTCATGGTCGTCACCTTATAATTGTTGCTCTATCATATTGGTAAGCGTAGTACTTGTCGGTGATGTGGAGCTTGGAAAAGTAGCAATAACTTTACCTTCAGAGCTAATTAGAAACTTGTAGAAGTTCCATTTTGGTTTTATGCCTGCTTGGTTAGTAATCTGGTTGAAGACTGGGTTCGCATCTACACCTAATACTGAAGAGCGAGCCATCATTGGAAAGGTTACCCCGTAATCGAGATAACAGACTTTCGCAGTGTTCGTTTCGCTTCCTCTATCTTGTCGAAAGTCATTGCTCGGGAAACCGATAACGGTGAAGTTTTGGTCTTTGTAAGTTTGATAGAGGGTTTCTAACTGTTCGAACTGAGGAGTGAAGCCGCACTGGCTTGCTGTATTGACGATTAGTAGTGTCTTTCCCTTAAAGCTTTCGCATAGATCGACTTCTTCCGTTGAGTTTAACAACCTTTGCTTACCTTGAAGAATATCAGGGCACTCAGATGCAAGAGCAAGCGAATTCATGGAGAGAAAGCTAACGAGAGCGGCGAAGTTCAGTAATCCTTTCATGGTGTTGTTCCCCTTGTTTTCAATAAGTATAACTACTTAAGTGCAAAGAGGATCGATCAAAAAAGCCGCACAAATGCGCGGCTTTTTCAAGAGCTGAGATCTGACTATGCCAGTTTCAACTCGAACTGGTTCAGGTACATTACCATGTCTTCAATCGTCAGTACCGGCATGTTGTGCAGGCGACCGAATGCTACGATCTCCGGTGCCTTTGCCATCGTGCCATCTGGATTGGTCACTTCACACAGTACGCCAGCGGGTTGAAGCCCTGCCATTTGCATCAGATCAATCGTACCTTCTGTGTGACCACGGCGAGTCATTACACCACCTGGACGTGCGCGCAGAGGGAATACGTGACCCGGGCGAGCAAGATCTTCCGGTTTTGCGTGCGGGTTTGCCGCCGTTTTAATGGTCGTTACGCGGTCTGCTGCTGAAACACCCGTTGTTACACCAACTTTCGCTTCAATAGAAACCGTAAATGCGGTTTGGTTTGCGCTGTTGTTGTTTACCACCATTGGAGGCAGTTCCAGTTTGTCTGCTTGAGCATCTGTTAAGCACAAACAAACGATGCCGCTACATTCGCGGATCATCAATGCCATTTGCTCGTTAGTGAGGTGCTCGACTGAATAAATGATATCGCCTTCGTTTTCGCGATCTTCATCATCAAGAAGCAGTACGCCACGGCCTTCTTTTAAAGCGATAAGTGCGTTTTCAACGCGAGTAATTGGGTCGCCGAATTCGGCAAGTAGTGATGACTGATTCATGGTTAACTCCTAAATTTCACCAGAATCAGGGCGGTATGAGAGATCGCCGTAAAATACGATCAAAAAGAAGTGCACCAGCATTCTTAGCGATCTGACTCGCTATGCTGGTGTATTCTTATTCTCTTTCATCCGGACTATAACCGTCGGCTCTGGCATCTCACCAGATCTGCTGACCTCGACGAATCGAGCGCTCGCGGGCTCACTTGAAAAAGTATACCGCCGGTGGGGAATTTCGCCCCGCCCTGAGAACAATTAAAAATGTACCACTTCATCCAAGTTGTGAAGAAGTGGAGCTAGGATAGTACTGCGAACTGAATAGCTTGGAAAGTCGATTCCATCTGTATGATGGAAAAGTGTGCTATCGACGGAAATAATCTGTGCGAATAAAGTGATCAATCTGCTGCGGCACGAAGGTGTTGTAAATCAGGCTCGTATGCGTTTGCTTCACTTCGATATGATCTTGCATACCGTCCAGTCTTGTCTCTTCCACGGTAACGGTACCGTCCGACATGGTGTTGTCATTACGGATCAACAATGGGCGAGCACCAATCGGCATCGTTCCTGCGATACTGCCGAGTTTTTGAGGGAGATCCCAAGCGTCATCATGTTTGTTTAATCCGTGGTGTGGCGAATTGCCTAAAATTGCACCCAATCCGAGATCTTGAATTCGGCCTACAATGGACGCGCCTTTAAGAGGCGAACCGATAGCGACAACATGAGAGATTAAGTTAGTGCTCGGTTTTCTGTTGGCGAGATAGCGCTTAATCATCAAGCCTCCCAAGCTGTGTCCCACGAGGACGTTTGTGGTCAGTGGATTAAGCGAATGATCAATAGAATCAAACAGTGAAGACTCATCGATAGCAACAGTGTTATAGCTGAGTACTTGCGTTTCGTATCCGAGTTTTCTCAGCTTTTGGCTAAGAGGCTGCATGACCAGCCCATGCATATAAAGACCATGTAAGATGATGATTTTCATAATACCTCCTAGATTTATGACGTCGTAGATATCCTACTCTAATTGACAAGAAACTACTTGTGCTTTGTGGTGCATATTTACGTTTTGCTGCAAAGTTTGACTGCTGTAGCAAGCGACTCAGCCCAGTAAATCCTGTACTTGTTGTTGCAATTGATGACGATTTAAAGACGCAGGACTTAACACTTCACCGATAACAACATCCACTTTTGACCAAAAACGAGTCGGTCGTTTTGTGAGAGCATGTCCGCCTTTATGGCTGAAAAAAGAACCCCAAAGCCCTTTTAACGCCATAGGGATGACAGGAACAGGGTTACGTTCAAGGATTTTCTCTACACCAGGGCGAAACTCACCCAATTGACCGTTAGACGTTAAACGACCCTCAGGGAAGATACAGACAACCTCACCGTCGTAAAGTGCTTGTTCAATCTGTTCAAATGCTCGTCGGTAAGTGTCGGCACACTTACGTGGAGAACAGATCGGGATAACACCGGCATGACGGAATACATATTTAAGAACAGGTAGCTCGCTGATGGACTTGTCCATCACAAAACGAACCGGGCGAGTAGAGGTTCCCATCAAAATCAACGCATCGACATAGCTAACATGGTTAGCCACGATTAACACAGCACCTTGTTCAGGAATATGTTGACGCCCCTTTACAGACACACGATACATACAATGGCTGAGTAAATAACTGATAAAGCGTTGTGTGAATTCCGGTACTTGACGATAGACATAGACTGCCACGAAGAAGTTACCTATTGCCATCATGGCAAACAGTTCCACAATAGAAAGCTCTAGTACGCTGAGTACAACGATCGAAACCAAAGCAGACACCACCATAAACAATGCATTCATGATGTTGTTAGCAGCAATGGCACGTGCACATTCCCCTTTGTTTGAACGCGATTGGATGAACGCATAAAGAGGAACAATAAAGACACCGCCGCTTACACCAACAAGGAACAGGTCAATCATGACGCGCAGATGTTTGGATTCAGCAACGAAGCTTTGCACATCATAAAAGTGCACCGGAAGCGATGGATAACTCGGGACTGCCCATAGCAAGTCGACGCCAAACACAGTCAGTCCAAGGATACCGAATGGCAAAATACCAAGCTCAACGTGGTTGAAAGAGAGCTTTTCACACAACCAAGAGCCTGTCGCGATACCAATGGAAAACAATGCCAACAGTAAAGAAACGACAGTACTGTCTGCAAACAAATGTTCGCGTGCGAAGTTAGGGAATTGAGTTAGGTAAGTCGCACCCATGAACCAGAACCAACTGATGGCAAGAATAGACATCCAGATGCCTCTCTGCTTTTTTGCCACTTTTAACGTGTTCTTTAAACCAGAAATCGGCTCAAATTTCGCTTTGTCATTCGATTGGCTAGGCATCGCTGGAATATTCACGCTGCTCATGAACCCAAGCAAAGACAAGGCAATCACTACACAAGAAGCAATCAAGGTACCATTAGGAATGGATAGCAGCAGGCCTGCACTAAGCGTACCTATAAGAATCGAAAGGAACGTGCCCATTTCAACCCAAGCATTTCCTTTAACAAGCTCATTTGGTTTGAGCGCTTGTGGTAGTAAGGCGTATTTCACGGGGCCAAAATAGGCCGATTGAGTGCCTGTCATAAACAGCAGAACCAGCATCAGCATGGCACTTTGGGTGGCAATAGCGGTTGCTGCGCAAGACATGATAGCCAGCTCGATGAGCTTTAGACGTCGGATTAATTTGGCTTTGTCCATGCTGTCAGCGACGGCACCAGCATGCGCTGAGAATAGAAAGAAAGGTAGGATGAATAAGCCTGCCGCCAAATTAACGAATAGATTGACGGATATTGGTAGGTTATCAATTTGGCTGTATGTGACCATCAATAACAGAACGTTTTTGTAGATGTTGTCATTGAGTGCGCCAAGGCATTGCGTCACAAAGTAAGGAAAAAAGCGTTTTGAGAAAAACATACGGGCCCCGATTAAACAAAGTCGAATGAGATGGGAGCACTTTATGCTCAATGAACGATTAAACCAGCTTTCTCTTTCAAGTGACGTTGTACGCCACCAAAAGTAACAAAATTCGTTACTTTTATTTCCATTTGTTTATTGAGTTACTAACTGCGAGACTTGTTGGGGAGTTTTCTTTCCCATGGTTCAAACAAAGGGAACGTCCAGCGACGCATCGCAATAATCAGAGAGGTGCCGTGTTTTTCGTCCATATCGAGAGAGCTATCATTTTGGCAAGCCTGATAAAACTCATCGATGACCTTTTGCAGTTTCTGTTGTAGCTTCTTGTTGGTTGGTACACTCATCAATCCTGTTGCCATGGAGAACTTTTCATCTTCACCAGAAAAGTAGCTTTGGAAAAAGGCGTCTTGAACTTGCTGTTGGAAGAACCGTTGAATAGGGCCGCCCATCTGCCACTTAAATGTCGGAGATATACGCAAACGAATTTTGTTATTTGGCTGCAAGTCGATGATGTTCAGACGATCCAAATGAGCAAGCTTTTGCACCAGTTCCAACTCATTGAAGGTGTATTGCTGAACGATTTGCTCAAACTGATAGCCATTTACAACACAGATTGCCACGAGTAGCAGGGCTTTATCATCAACCAACTGCTTTTCTTGCTCTAACGTTAGCGACTCTAGACCTTTATTGTGCGCAGCCGCAAGCTTAAACAGGTCCGCCATTTCTAAACCAATCAATTGGCAAATGCGTTCTAAGCGTTCAAGACTAATGTGTTGACCTTCAGCGAGTAAACGTTTGACGCTTCCTTCACTTAAATCAAGGTGTTGTGCAACATCCGCATAATGCAGCCCAGCTAACTTTAGTTGGCGTTTAAGCTCTTTAATTAACGTATAGCTTTCTGACATTTACGCTGTTACCTCGTCGTGTAACTGCTCTAGGTACGTTTGCATAAAGGTTTTGCGTTTTTGCGCTTCGCGTCTTGCTGACTCTGTGTTCATAGTTTCGGCGATTTTGAATAACTTGGTCTGAAAGTGATCCAGAGTGAATTGTTTATCGTTAAGTTCACGTTCTTCGGCAAATATATCGCTGTCGTTGTAAAGTTGCGCGTTAAATTGAGTGCTGACTTGAATGCATCGCGTCACGCCAATTGCGCCTAAAGCGTCCAGACGGTCGGCATCTTGGACGATTTTGGCTTCTAACGTATTTGGCCTGATGTTTGCGCTAAAGCTGTGTGCCTCTATCGCATGAGCAATGGCATCATGATATTGCTGCGGATAATCGATACTCTCTAAAAATGCGACCGCTTTTTTGGCTGCGATGATTGAGCTCTCTTTGCGATTTGGGTGATCTTTCGGGTAAGTAAAGCAATCATGCAAATAGGCAGCCGGTAATACAATCGCGATGTCTGCACTTTCTTCTTTGCAGAGCTGTTTCGCTGTTTTGACCACGCGTTTTACGTGTTTAAGATCATGAGCTGCATCCACTTGCATCTCTTGCTGCATAAATTCCAAAAATTGCGGTTCTATCTGGCTTAATGACGTCATGGTTCATATCTACAACTAAAATGAAGTCAGAAGTATGCCCAACGCTTAGAATAATTTCCAAGTGCGATGGTGTAATTGAGATTCAGCCACCAGAACCTTGTGCAACGTTTGGTACTGAGCCGTTTTATATGGCCTTTCAATGTGTTCAGCGGTTTATGAGACAAGAATAGACAGAGCGAGCAGTGATGTTTACCATGACCCGTCCTGATATGGGTTGACACTTTTTAACTAAAACGCTCGATGTACTTCATCGGGCGTTTTGTATTTTAAAGCCGTATGAGGCCTCATTTGATTATAGATATCTACGGACTCTGCTACCATCGTCCTTGCTTCTTTCAGATCTTTCGGTTTCTTCAGCAAGAGCTCCATTTTGAGTATCCCATTTACACGCTCAGCTAAAGCATTCTGATAACAGTCATTCCCGTCTGTCATTGAGCAAGTCACTCTATGTTTCTTATGGATATCTTGATATTCCTTCGAACAGTATTGTGAGCCTCTATCTGAGTGGTGTATTAGCTTTTCTTCACTCTGCCGTTGCCTGAGAGCTGAGATAAATGCCCGCTTAACTGATTGAGTTTTCATGTTGTCATCCACATAAAAACCAACAATCTTCCTTGAATAAGCGTCTGTAACCAAGCTGAGATAACTCTCTCCATTTTGAGTTGGCAAGTAAGTAATATCAGCAACCCACAGTTGTTCT